>CBDUBO010000415.1:0-3062 GCA_965365405.1 uncultured Rhodothermales bacterium
CCACGAGCCGATCACCAGGTCGGGGTGGACGATCATGAACCAGCCGTCAGCGCTGCTCTGCGTGGTGCCCGTCTTGGCGGCGAAGTCGTAGCTGCCGGGAATGCTGTATTGCCCGCGCAGCCGCACGGCGGTGCCATAGTCCACTGCGCCGCGCATCATGTCGATCACGGTATAAGCCGTTTCTTCGGGCAGGGCTTCCTGCGGAACGGGTTCGGCCTCGTAGAGCACGTTGCCAAAGCGGTCCTCGACGCGCGTGACAGCGGTGGGCGCGGTGTGGAGGCCGCCGTTGGCGAGTGTGGCGTAGGCCGTCGTCAGTTCGAGTAGGTTCACGTCACTCGTGCCGAGAGCGAGCGCGTTGTAGCAGTCCGGGTTCACGTCTGCCGGAAACAGGTCGCTCTCGATGCCCATGCGCCGGGCGTAGAGGGCCACGTTGCGTGGCTTCACCATGTCCATGAGCCGGGCGGTGACGAGGTTGTTGGACGTGGCCAGGCCGGTGCGCAGCGTGCGCTCCCCGCCCCCTCCGCCCATGTTACCCGGGCTCCAGGTCTGCCCCGCGCATTCGCCCGTGCCATACCACGTGTACGGTTCGGACGAGACGGACATGTCGGGCGAGTAGCCGTTGTCCACGGCGGCGATGTACACGAACGGCTTGAACGTGGAGCCGGGCTGCCGCTTGGCCGTCACGACGTGGTCGAACCAGTCGGTTTTGAGGTCGCGGCCGCCCACCCACACTTTCACCTGCCCCGTGCGCGGGTCGAGGGCGAGCAGACCCACTTCGAGGCGCGTCTTGACGGCCTTGAGCGAGTCCTGAAAGGCCCTGTCGCCCCGCAGCCGGCTCAGCGCGTCGGCCTCGGCTACGCCTGCGTCGCGCAGCTCGCGGTAATGCCCCGTGCCTTTGATGTACTCGGTGACGAGGTTTTCCTGGGTGCGCCAGAAATGGCCGAACGGCTCGACCGCGCAGTCTGTGGCGGGGTCGTCGTCGTAGCAGCCCGCCATCGCCTTTTTGTACGGCTCAATGCTCTGGCCCAGGTTCGCGCCCGGACGGCCCCAGTCGTAATCCACCACGGCCTGCAAGCCTTCCATCTCCTCCGCCACGGCTTCGTTTGCGAGCTTTTGCATCCGGCTGTCCAGCGTCGTATAGACGACCAGGCCGTCGGTGTAGAGGTTGTGGCCGGTTTCCTTGCCCCACTTCTTGAGCCAGTCCTGCACGTACATGGCGAAATAGGGCGCAAGTGAGCGGGTGATCTCGCTCGACTGGTAGCTCGTCTCGACGGGCCGCTCGCGGAGCTGGCTGAACTCGGCCTCGCTCAGGTAGCCGTTCTGCGCCATGAGCGCCAGCACGGTGTTGCGGCGGCGCTTGGCGTTTTCGGGATTGCGGACGGGGTTGAAGTAGGTGATGCGCTGCAACATGCCCACGAGCGTCGCGCCTTCGAGCGTGTCGAGTTGGGCGGCGCTTTTGTCGAAAAAGGTGTGCGCGGCCGTTTCGATGCCGTAGGCGTTGCCGCCGAACTGGACGGTGTTGAGGTACATCTCGATGATCTCGCGCTTGGTGTAGCGCCGCTCGATCTGGATGGCCGTCAGCATCTCGCGCAGCTTGCGCGTGGGCGTGCGCGCAAAGCCGATGTCGTTGTAGAGGTTGCGCGCCAGCTGCATCGTGATGGTGGACGCGCCCCGGATGCCCTGCCCCAGCAGCGCGCCCTTGGCCACGGCCACCCAGCCCCGCATGTCGATGCCCCAGTGGCTGTAAAAGCGCCGGTCTTCGGTGGCGATGAGCGCATTGACGACGGTGGACGAGATGCTGTCGTAGGGGGCCCACGAGCGGTTTTGCTGGACGTGGTAGCGCGCCAGCAGTTCACCGTCTGCCGTGTAGGCGACGGTAGAGAGCGACAGGTCGGGGCTCTCGATGGCTTCGAGCGGTGGCAGGTTGAAAGCCAGCACAGCCGCCATCAGGAGCAGCAGAAGGGTGAACAGCCCGATAGCGCCCCCGATGATGCTCAGCCAGAAGGCGGCCTGCGCTTTTTTAGGATCGTTGAAGCGCTGCTCGAAATAGCCACGCCACTTCGAGCGGGATTTGGGGGGCGGAGGCGCGCCGTCGCCACCGTCCGCACCGGGCCGCCGCGCCGTGCGGTTGCCGAAGTACTGCTTCAGTTCTTCGTCCGAATAGCTCCAGTTCGACATGAAAGCTGAGAGAGTGGCAGATAGCGAGTAGCGCGTGGAGGGTGCCTTTTTCCGGCACCTGCAATCCGACACGCGGCATTTGAGCGGGTACGCGCCTGTCTGTAAAAGGCTTCGCTGCCCTTAAACGTGCTGCGCCCGCGCTTCGTGCAGGGGAGGCGGCGTGTACGGCAGCGCCTTTCCGTCCGTCCAGTGTTGCACGGCCAGCGTGCCGCTTTCTTCGAGCACCCCGAACGTCTGCGTCTGGTACCACGCGCCCGGATTGAGGTACACGCCTTCAGGCCAACTGAGGCACTCGGCGTAGTGGCTGTGCCCCATCACCACGGTGTCGGCCGCGGTGGTGGCGAGCACGTGGCGGGCCCAGCCGCGCAGCCCTTCAACCTGATGAACCTCGATGGCAGGGCCGTGGAACCGGCGCGACAGCGTCCGGGCCAGCCCCAGGCCCCAGTCGGCGGGGAGCACATGGCGGTAGAGCCACACGGGCAGCGGGTGCCGCACGAGTGAGCGCACGTGGCGGTAAAGGCCGCGCCGCACCAGCCCGTCGCCGTGGTGCAGGTAAAGGTGCCGCCCGTGAACAGTCGCTTCCTGCGCGTCGTGGACGAGCGTGGCTCCGAACGTGTCGGCGAAGTACGAAAGGTGCCACGGGTCGTGGTTGCCCGCGAACACGGTAATCGCTTTGCCCGCATCGGCCCACGCGGCCAGCAGGCCGAAAAAGCGGGCGGGCGGGCGCGGGATGAGGTGGCGGTGCTCAATCCATGCCTCGAACAGATCGCCCAGGAGGATCAGGTGCGTCGTCTGGCTAGCGTGGGCTTCGAGGCAGGCCACGAGCGCCCGCTCGCTGGCGCGGTCGTCGGAGGGGGAGAGCCGCCCGAAGTGCAGATCGGAGA
>CBDUBO010000416.1:0-3060 GCA_965365405.1 uncultured Rhodothermales bacterium
GTCTTCCTTCGGCTTCTACCTGCTGATGGCGGCGCTCGGCCTCGGCCTCGTCGCGTGTGTGGTGCTACCGTTCACGCTGTGAAACCTTTGCACCTGCCGGTGCGATGTACCCACGTACGCATCCTCTGAAGGGGAGTAGCACCTGCACCTGAAAAGCAGGCGCGGCTATCGTCAAGACGTCCCGCACTGCGGGGCCGGTAGCCGCTAACCACTGCGAGACCTTCACCCACCTGGCCACGGCCGGGTTGGTGAAGGTCTTTTCTCTTTTTACTGCCCCATGGAAACCACACGACGTCCCCAGACGCAAACCCGATGGCACAACCAGCCGTCTGATGCCGTGCTGGCCGCGCTGGACAGCACGGCCCACGGACTGTCGGCTGCCGAAGCGCAGCGCCGGCTCGACGAAACCGGCCCCAACAGGCTGCCCCGCCCCCAGGGACCCAGCATAGCAACCCTGCTGTGGCGGCAGGTCAAAAGCCCTCTCGTGCTCGTGCTCGTGGCTACGGGACTGCTGGCCATCGCGCTGGGGAAAACCACAGACGGCCTCGTGGTGCTGGGCGTCGTTTTCGTCAACACGCTCATCGGCTTCGTACAGGAGTTTCGCGCGGGGCGCGCCATTGAGTCGCTCCAGCGCATGGTGCCCGAACAGACCCATGTGGTGCGCGGCGGCGAAACCCTGGTGCTGCCTGCCGCCGACCTGGTGCCGGGAGACGTGGTGACGCTCCAGGCCGGCGACCGCGTTCCGGCGGACGTGCGGCTGCTCCATACGCGCAGCCTGCGCGTCGAGGAAGCAGCGCTCACAGGCGAATCCGTGCCGGCTGAAAAATCCACCGCGGTGACCGTCCCCGACGCCCCGCTCGGCGACCGGCACGGCATGGCCTACAGCGGCACCCTCGTGGCGGCGGGCACAGGCACGGGCGTGGTCGTGGAAACGGGCGGGCGCACCGAGTTGGGGCGCATCTCTCAGATGATCGGTGAAGCCACCACGCTCGAAACACCGCTCACGCGGCAGATGGAGAAGCTCGGCGGCGTGCTCACCCTCGCCATCGGGGCCGTGGCCCTGGTGCTGCTAGCGGTAAGCATGGTGCGGGGCGAAGACCTGGTGGACGCTATTATCGCGGCCATCACGATGGCGGTGGCGGCCATTCCGGAAGGGCTGCCCGCCATCATCACCATCGCGCTCGCCATCGGCGTGCAGCGCATGGCGCGGCGGCACGCGCTCGTGCGTCGTCTCCCCTCGGTCGAGACGCTGGGCTCGACGACGACGATCTGCTCGGACAAGACCGGCACGCTCACGCGCGGTGAGATGACCGTAAAGCTGCTCTGGACGCCCCAGACAGGCCCGCTGGCACTGGAGGGCGTGGGCTACGCCCCCGAAGGGCGGCTGCTGCAAAACGGAGAAGCCATTGGTGCCGCCCCTGCACCCGTCGAGGCCCTCCTCCGCACGGGCGTGCTGTGCAACGACGCGCGCCTGAACCAGCGCGACGGCGCGTGGCACGTCGCCGGCGACCCCACCGAAGGCGCGCTCGTCGTGGCCGCCGAAAAAGCCGGCCTTCGCGCCCTACACCTGCGCGAAGCCGCCCCACGCCTGGACGCTGTGCCGTTTTCGTCCGAGCGGCAGCTGATGGCCACGCTGCACCAGTCCAGCGGCCACGCACCTGTGGCCTACCTGAAAGGCGCCCCTGAGGCCGTGCTGGCGCGCTGCACTGGCGTCCCGGACGGTGCTATGGAGGTGGTCGAGCGCTTCGCGGCGGACGGGATGCGGGTGCTCGGCTTTGCGACCCGCGCGCTGCCGCCTGGCACTACGGCGCTGCAAGAGCGCGACCTCGACGCCGGCTTCATCTTTCTGGGCCTTCAGGCCATGATCGACCCCCCACGCCCCGAAGCCATCGAAGCGGTCGAGGCCTGCCGGCGGGCGGGCATCGAGGTCAAGATGATCACGGGTGATCACCCCGTGACGGCCCGCGCCATCGGGCGGCAGATGGGGTTGATCGGCGCGGACGAAGAGGCCGTAACGGGGGCCGAGCTGGAAAAGCTGTCGGACGCGGACCTGGCCGGCGTGGCCCAGCGCGCGCGCGTATTTGCCCGCGTCGCTCCCGAACACAAGCTGCGCATCGTGCGGGCACTGCAGGCGCAGCACCACGTGGTGGCCATGACCGGCGACGGCGTCAACGATGCGCCTGCGCTCAAGCAGGCCAACATTGGCGTGGCGATGGGCCTGGCCGGCACGGCGGCGGCGCAGGAAGCCTCCGACATGGTGCTCACCGACGACAACTTCGCCTCTATCGCTGCCGCCGTCGAGGAAGGCCGCCGCATCTACGACAACCTCGTCAAGTCGCTGGCCTTCGTCTTGCCGACCAACATCGGCGAGGCGCTCATCATTCTGGCCGCCGTGCTCTTCTTTCCCGTCGTAAACGGCACGCTGTTGCTGCCCATGCTGCCCACGCAGATTCTCTGGATCAACCTCGTCGCCACCGTTACGCTGGCGCTGCCGCTTGCCTTCGAGGCGATGGAGCCGCGCCTGATGCAGCGCCCGCCGCGCCCGGCGCGCGCGCCGCTTCTCGACCGCTTCGTGCTGCTGCGCACGCTGGGCGTAGCCGCGCTCATGGCCGCCGCCGCCATCGCGCTTTTCCTCTACGAGCACCGCGCGCTGCTCGGCAGCGGCGTGTCGCGGGCAGATGCGCTGGCGCAGGCGCAGACCGTCGCCGTGACAACGGTCGTGCTTTTCCAGTGCTTCTATCTGCTCCAGTGCCGCTCGCTCACCCACTCCATCCTTGAGATCGGGCTGGGGACGAACCGGTTGGTGTACGCGGGCATCGGGCTGCTGCTGGTGTTGCAGGCGGGCTTCGTGTACCTGCCTTTCATGAACGCCCTCTTCGGCTCGGCGCCTCTGGATGCGGGCGCGTGGCTGCGTGCCCTGGGGGCCGCGCTCGTCGTCGTGCCTGTCATCGGGGTCGAAAAGCGGCTGCGCCGCGCCGCCCTCAGTGGGGCTGTGCGAGCCGGTAGCCCTTTCCCCGAACCGTCTCGATCATCCCTTTGAGGCCGTGCCCTTCCAGCTTT
>CBDUBO010000417.1:0-3053 GCA_965365405.1 uncultured Rhodothermales bacterium
GGCCAGAGCAGCGGCAGGGCAAGGGCCAGCAGCAGCACTAGCGCTGCCGCGCTCCACACGGCAGGATGGCGCAGCCACGAGGTCTTGCCGGCAGGCGGAGCGTCCGCGCCGCTCTCCACGTCGGGCGCGTCGGCTTCCGGCGTGAGGGGGGAGGCGGCGGAAACCGCCCATGCCCCCTCGGCCACGCGGGTAGGGGCCGGCGTGCGTGTGCCGGGTGCCGGCGGCGCGGGGGCGGGAGGGACGACGGCAGGTGCCGGAGCGGCTACGCGCGTGGGAGCAGGCGCGCGGCGCGGTGCGGGCGGCAGGCTGATGGCCAGCAGGGCGTCTCGGAAGGCGTCGGCGTGCTCAAAGCGGTCGGCAGGACTTTTGGCGAGGGCTTTTTCGAGCGCCGCTTCCAGCGCCTCCGGCGCGTCCGTCAGGCGCGAGCGCAGGCGTGGCGGCGTGCTTTCCACCTGCGCCCGCATCAACTCGAACTCGCTGTCGCTGCGGAAAGGCACCTGCCCGGTGAGGGCTTCGTAGAGCACGATGCCGAGGGCGTAGAGGTCGGTGCGCCCGTCCACCTCTCGGCCCTGCACCTGCTCGGGGGCCATGTACTCGGCGGTACCGACGGCAAAGCGGGTGCGCGTCATGCGCTGGCTGCCCAGCAGCCGGGCAATGCCGAAATCCATGATCTTGACGCCGTCCTGGGGCGTGATCATCAGGTTGGCCGGCTTGATGTCACGATGGACGACGTGGTGGGCGTGGGCGTGGCTCAGTCCGGCAAGGGCCTGCGCGACGTAGCCGACGGCTTCGGCAGGGGCGAGCCGCCCGGCGCGGTGCAACCGGCTTTCAAGCGTCTCGCCCGAGATGAACTCCATCACCAGAAAGAGGTGGTCGCCCTCGCGCTGGAGCGCGTACACGCCCGCCACGCTGGGGTGGTGCAGGCGCGCAACGGCCTTGGCTTCGGTGCGGAAGCGCTCGACGAGGTCGGCGTTGCCGGCCAGTTCGGGCTTGAGCACCTTGATGGCGACGGTGCGGTCGAGCATCAGGTCGAGGCCGCGGTACACCGTCCCCATGCCGCCCTCGCCCAGCCGGTCGAGGATTCTGTACGAACCGAAGGTGTGCCCGGTCATGGCGCGGCGGGGTAGGGGTTGGGGAGTTCGCGGGTGGGTCGGGCCTGAGGCAGCGGGCGCGCCTCTGCGGCCAGGCGCACGACGCCAACGGAGATGTTGTCCAGCCCGCCGCGTGCCTTGGCAAGGGCCACGAGCGTGTCGGCGGCCTGCTGTACGTCAGGGGTTTCGGCCAGCAGGCCCTCGATTTCGTCTGGTGGGATGCCATCGTGCAGGCCGTCCGAGCAGGCCAGGAATACGTCTCCAGGCTGGAGGGCGAGGGGCTCGGTGGACAACTCCACCTCGACGTAGGGCCGGTTGCCCAGCGCTTGCAGCAGCACGTTGCGGTCTTCGTGGTGGGCGGCGTCTGCGGGGGTGATCATGCCCTTGCGCACCATTTCCTGCACGAGCGAGTGGTCGTGCGTGAGCTGGCGCAGCGTGTTGCCGCGCAGGTGGTAGAGGCGGCTGTCGCCCACGTGGGCCACGAACGCCTGCGGCCCGCGCACGAGCAGGGCCGTCACGGTCGTGCCCATGCCCTTTTTGTCCGGTGCCTGGCCCGCCTCCCAGACGGCGGTGTTGGCAGCCTCGAAGGCGGCGCGCAGGCACTGCTCGGGCGGGCCATCGGTCTGGTAGAAGACGCGGAAGATGGTTTCGACGGCGAGGGCGCTGGCGACTTCGCCGGCCTCGTGTCCGCCCATGCCATCGGCCACGACGAGCAGTGTGCCCTGCGGCGCGCGGGGGTC
The DNA here is from genome assembly GCA_965365405.1 of uncultured Rhodothermales bacterium. Lineage (GTDB taxonomy): Bacteria > Bacteroidota > Rhodothermia > Rhodothermales > BA12 > CBDUCD01. Next base: position 1,832 of record CBDUBO010000417.1, read on the forward strand.
GTCGGGGCGTGGCTCGACGAGGCGGATGTGGTCTTCGTTCGTCTCGCGGCGGCAGCCTACGTCGGTGCGCAGCGCCGCTTCCAGGCGCCAGGGCTGCGGTTCGGAGGAGACGGGCGGGGCGGCCTCAGCGGCTGAAACCGGAGGCGGCGGGGAAAGTGCGGGCGCGGTGCCGCGTCTAAGGAAGTTGAACAGGCCAGGCATCGCGGCTGGTGATGGTGACGGGGTAGGGAATGGACTGCCCCCCGTAGTGGATGGTGAAGTGGTAGGTCTGCCCGAAATGCCCCGTGAAGTTGACGCAGCCGGAGCCCAGCGTGCCGAGGGATTCGCCGTCGGGGCCATATACGTCGGCCTGCCGGCCGTCCATGGTGCGCAGGCAAACGGTGCGAACGTCCGCCGCGGCGGCGTGGACGGTGTCGGCAGCAGGCGGCAGCACCACGCCTTCGGCGCGAGGCCGCAGCACCAGCCGCCCGGCGGCGAGCAGCAGCGCCAGGCTCGCTGCCGCGCCCACCCACGGCAGCGCCCGGCGCGTCTGCCGCGCGACGGAGGCCCGGCCGAACCGCGCGCCGGTCGCGTTGTGCCGTGCACCGGTCGGTGCCAGCGCGGGGGCGACGCCTGCGGCGGCCTGTACGGCGGCGAGCAGGGCGTCTGCGTCGGCAAATCGGCTTTCGGGGTCACGCTGGAGGCAGCGGTGCACGAGGGCTTCAGCCAGCGCGTCGGCTCGCGGGTTGAACCGCGTGAGCGGCTCGTAGCGGGCGGCGCGGATGCGGTCGTGCACGTCGAGCACGTTGCGGCCGTCGAAGGGGCACACGCGCGTCATCATCTCGTAGAGCAGCACACCCAGCGCCCACACGTCCGTCTGTGGCACGGCCGCCTGCCCCGCCAGCCGCTCCGGTGCCATGTAGGGCGTCGAGCCGATGACGACGCTGGAGCGCCGCGCCGCCCGCTTCGTGTCCTTGGCAATGCCGAAGTCGAGCAGCTTGGGCACGCCCGCGCGCGTGAGGCGAACGTTCTCCGGCTTGATGTCGCGGTGCAGGATGCCCTGGCGGTGCAGAAACGCGACGGCATCCACGACGGGCGAGAACAGCGCGAGCGCCGCCTCGAAGTCGAGCGGGCCGTAACGGGTCACGTATTCGGCCAGCGTGGGGCCGTCCACGTATTCGAGCACGAGGGCGAGGCCTTCGTGCGTCTCGATGAAGTGCAGGGCCCGCGCCACGTGCGGGTG
>CBDUBO010000418.1:0-3048 GCA_965365405.1 uncultured Rhodothermales bacterium
GGTGAACCAGCTTAGGCGCGGGGGCGTAGCGGACAAAAGATCAGTCGTAAACCCGCCACCGATGCTAAAGCTGTACTTGCTGATTCTGTCGACGGTGGTTGCGGCTGGCTGCGATAGCGTGGGGCCGGATGGCGAAAGGCTGGGTCTGCCGCCTACGCTTCCGCTGCCCGGCGACACCTCGGGCACGCCCACGCCCACTCCGTCGCCCAATCCCAACCCGGTGTACACGGGCAACCTGCGCTACATCGGGCAGGTGGGCACTTGGGAGACGGTGGGTACGGGCTACCCGACGGAGCAGCGCTACGTGTATGGTGGGCAACGACGCGGCCCCAACAGCACGCAGATGACGCGCGCGCGCACGCTCTCAGGCGACCTCGCGCTGGGAGCCTCCTTCAGTCTGGTGATGCGGCTCAACTTCGGCGGCTACGACCACCGTGACGGCGTCTGGCGCGAGATGAACGACTCCATCGCCGTGCAGGGGTCGTACGTGCGGGCGGGACACCTGTTGGTGCTTGAGCCCGAGTCGTGTACGTCTGACACAGGACCGGTGCTAGGCATCGCGCAGAACGGTGAGGTGGCGCTTTACAACCCACCCAGGCCGTGGGAGCATATGGACACGGCGTGGATGCGCTTCGCGCTCGACGCCGGCGCTGCGGCTGCGCCGAGCGCGCTGCCTGCCGGCACCTACGTGGCTGCCACCGTGGCCGCTGCTTACAAACCGTGTGAGCACGCGGCATTTCCATACTACTTGGGCGGCAACCGCTACGAGAGCAAGAGTCTGGTCGGGGTAAGCGCGCGCATCACCGAAACCCGGCTGGCCCTCGAACTGACCTACCGCAATTACAGCAGCAACTGGCCTTACGGGCCGGGCACCAGTTCCACCTCGACCGAAACAGTGGAAGCGCGCTACGAGCGGCAGGGCGACCTGGTGATCGGGACGGGCGAATCCACCACGGTTCCACTTTACCAATACGGCACGCCTCGCTTCTGGGGAATGGTGCGCGGCGATACGCTCGTGCTGCACGACGTGCAAACGTCTCCGTACGGTGGGCAGCGGCTGGTCGTCAAGGTGCCATTAAAATGAGAGGGGCAAGCCTCGTCGTCGGTCTGGTGCTGGCCGTAGTGGGCTGCTCGCCGTTCGCCTCGGTGGGCGATGCGCTCCGTGGAGCTAGCCCGCGCGAGCAGTACGCCGCCCGGCTCGAAAAGGCAGGGCTGGACGCCGCGCCGCTGGGGCAAGCGTGGGCCGAGGCGGGGGAAAGCGCGCTCGGTAGCGCCACGGTGGTACCCCTGCCCCATGGCGAGTCCGTTTTTTTCGACCCGGCGCAGCCCTCGGCCCGCGCGTTCCGCTTCGGCGTGCGCGAAGGGCAGCGAGTGCACGTGCGCGTGGTGGCACCGGACAGCGGACAGGTGTTTGTGGATCTGTTCGAAGTGCGAGGCGATAGCGTGCAGACGTACCGCCCACTCGAAAGCGCGCAGGACAGCCTCGTGATCGTTCGTGACGTGGAGGCGGATGCCACCTATGCCCTTCGCCTCCAGCCTGAACTGCTGCGCGGCGGGCGGTACCGCGTCGCTATCGAAGCGGGTGCCTCTGTTGGCTTTCCCGTTTCGGGGCATAGCAGCGGCGACATCAGGAGTTTCTGGGGCGCCGCGCGCGACGGCGGACGGCGGCGGCACGAAGGCGTGGACATTTTCGCACCGCGCGGCACGCCCGTCGTCGCCGTGCAGGGAGGCGTGGTGTCGCGCACGGGCGAGACGCCCCTGGGCGGCAAAGTCGTCTGGTTACGAGGGGGCCGGTACGCCTACTACTATGCCCACCTCGATTCGCAACTCGTCAGCGCGGGCCGGCGCGTGCAGCCTGGCGATACGCTCGGCTTGGTGGGCAACACGGGCAATGCCCGCGCGACGCCTCCGCACCTCCACTTCGGCATCTACGCGAGTGGGGCGCGGGATCCATTTCCCTTTTTGCACGAGCCTGCCGAAGCGCCCGCCCGTCTGACGGTGGACAGTTCGTTGCTGGGCGGCTGGGTGCGCGTGCGGAGCGCACGGGCCGGCGTGGAGGCTTCGCCCGGTCGGGGAACGGCCCGGCAGACCCTGGCGCGGCAAACCGTGGCTCGTGCCGTGGGCGGCAGCGGCGGCTGGTACAGTGTCGTGCTGCCGGACGGCACGAGCGGCTACCTCGACGCCCGCAGCGTCGAAGAGGCATCGGCATCGCTCCAGACCCTTACCGTTGCCACCGGGCAATATCTCGTGACGGCCCCCGCGCCCGGGGCCGCTGCAATCGACACCGTGGTGGCGGGGGCGCGGGTGACGGTGCAGGGCCGCTGGCAGGACTATGCGCTCGTGCGCACCCCGGAAGGGCGGCAGGGGTGGGTGCGTCCGTAGCGCGGGTCAGCCGGCAGACGCGGCGGCTTCCATCTCCACCAGCACGGGGCGCAGCGTCTGCCACACGTTCTCGGCCACGATCTTCTGCCCTTCCGCCGTGGGGTGAATGCCGTCGGGCTGGTTGAGCCGGGAAACACCGCCCACGCCTTCGAGCAGAAACGGGACGAGCAGGGCACCCGTTTCTTCGGCTACTTCAGGGTACAAGCTGCGGAAGCGCGCCACGTACGCCTGCCCGAAGTTGGGGGGAATCTGCATACCGGCCAGAATGACGCGGGCCTGCGGGTAGCGCCCCTGCGTGCGGCGCACGATCTCCGAGAGATTCTGCCGGGTAGCATCGAGCGGCAGGCCGCGCAGCCCGTCGTTGCCGCCCAGCTCGACGATGAGCACCGCCACGGGCGATTCGAGCAGCCAGTCCAGCCGCGCCTTTCCGCCTGCCGTCGTCTCGCCACTCACCCCCGCGTTCTCGACCTGGAAATCCAAGCCCAGGCTGTCAATCTTCTGCTGAAGGAGGGCGGGAAACGACTGGGCCGGGTCGAGCCCGTAGCCGGCGGCGATGCTGTTTCCCAGCACCACGATGCGGCGCGCAGAGCCATCGGCAGGGGCAGGACGGGGCGTGGCGGCGGCGGTGTCGGTGCGGGAAGCGGAGGTGGAGGAAACGGGCTCGTC
>CBDUBO010000419.1:0-3046 GCA_965365405.1 uncultured Rhodothermales bacterium
TCTTCGACGCGGCCCGTCTCGCCCGTCCACGTTTCGTCCTCCCACGGGCGGCTGACGGTGGGGACGTAGGTAAGCCAGCCATCGCGTGCCAGGCTGGTCATTTCGTCCAGGTAGCGACCCAGCTCGCGCGCGTAGCTCGCCCCGTGGATCACGACCAGGTGGTGCCCGGTGTCCGTGCCGCGCACGGCGTCGTGTTGGCGGGTACGCGCCATGCTCAGGTACGGCGCGATGCCCGTCACCGTGGCCAGCATCAGGTGGCGGTTGTAGGGCGCGGCCTCGTCGAGGGTGAAGCGACCCACGATTTTCTCGCGCACGTACACGCCTTCGCCCGCTTTGAGCGTCCACAGGCGCGGCGTGAGCGCGCCCTGGGGCACGAGTTCGACGAAAAACTCCAGGTCTTCCTCGTAAGGCGATGACACGATGGAGTAGGCGCGCTGCACGAGCGTTTCGCCATCTGCAACCGCAATGGTGGCGTACTGACCGGGCTTGAATGGGAGCGGCTTTTCGGGGCGAAAGCGGAAAAGGGCCAGGTCGTCGGTGAAGTCCACCCGCTCGCGCAGCGTGGCGCGGCAGAATTTGGCCATGTTCATAGCAGGCACCAGGTTGGTGGCAGGCTCCGGTTTCGCGCAGCGCGCTGCCCACACACTTCTCAACGTGCTCACGCGGAAGCCGCCGGGGTTGGCGTCATGGTACGCAATTCCCGCCTCAGGCGCAGCCCGACTCAGCCGCGTAGCGCCGCTACGGCCTGCACCTCGACGAGGCAGCCCGGCCGCAGTTCGGGTACGGGAATGACGGCCCGCGCGGGTCGGTGCGCGCCGAGCATCTCGGCATAGACGCGGTTCACCTCTGGCCACTGCGCTCGGCTCGTGACGTAGAGCGTGACGGACAGGAGACAGTCCAGGCCACTGCCCGCAGCCTGCAAAACAGCCTCGACGTTGCGCAGCGTCTGCGCCGCCTGTTCAGCGATCCCGCCCGCCACGACCTCGCCCGTGTCCGGGTCGAGCGGAAGTTGTCCCGCCACGTACACTACGCCCCCGTGCACGACGGCCTGTGAATAATGTCCGGCAGGGGCAGGCGCACCATCCGTCTGAACCGTCTGGATAGTCTGGGCAGGTTGTGTCATGACACGCGGTGGGTTGGATCTGGCGCAAGCTAACGGCCTCGCATTCGATCCGCTGCGCCGGTTGGTCGTGTCGGCTCTCGTGAAGCCAGCGCGAAGCTTTTCAGAACCCGCTTCCGCTGCATCCGCTCGCCTTAAGCCCCTATCTGCCTTACCGATAGCAGCAGGACATCCTCCAACCTCTTTTTCCTCGATCCATGAATCGCTTTCTGCTCCTGGGGCTCATCGCGTGCAGCGTGCTGCCGCTTGCCGCCCGCGCCCAGTCGGACGACCTCCGCGTTTTCGGCTACTTCCAAACCCAGTTCCGCCACGCCGAGGAGTCGGCCCAGATCAACCTGCCCAACGGCATGGCGCTGCCGGTCTATATCCCCGAACACGTCAACAGCTTTTCCATCCAGCACCTCAACCTGCTCTTTGCCAAGAACCTCGGCAGCAGCTTCAGCGGCTTCATCAACCTCGAGTTTGTCAACACCTACGACTCCGACCTGGGCTGGGGCGCTTTCGGCATCGAGGAGGCGTGGGTGCGCTACCGCTACGACCGCCGCTTCGACGTGAAGGTGGGCGCGCTCGTACCCACGTTCAACAACCTCAACGCTATCAAGAACCGGGCACCGCTGCTGCCCTACATCATCCGCCCGTTCGTCTACGAGAACTCGTATGCCGACGTGCTGGGCATCTCGGACTTCGTGCCGCAACAGGCTTTCATCGAGGCCAGCGGCTCGCTTCCTGCCGGCGATGCCACGTTCGACTATGCGGCCTTCATGGGCAACAGCGAGGAGCCCAACGTGCTGTCGAACTCGCTGCTGACGGTACCCTCCGGCACGGATACGTCGTCGGCCAAGCTCTTCGGCGGCCGCGTGGGTGCCCGCTGGAAGGGCCTCAAAGCGGGCGTCTCGCTGGCCGCCGACCGCGACAACTACAACCGGGCGCCCTACGCGATGGGCGAGGTGGACCGCCTGCGCCTCGGCTTCGACGCTTCCTTCGATGTGTCGCGCTTTTTCGGCGAAGGTGAGTACATCCGCGTTTCCTACGACCCGACCGACGCGCAGCAGGCCCGCCTGACGGCGCTGGCCACGCCGAGTGCCACCAACCCGGTGCCGCCCACTTCGGGCGAGCTGGGCCGCACGTTCTACTACGGCCTCGTAGGGGCCGACGTGACGAGCCGCGCCTTCGTCTACGGCACCTACAACTTTCAGAAGGACGACGCGACAGGGGTCACCGGCTCTACCGATGGCTTCGAACTCTACAGCGGTGGCGCCGGCTACTACCTCAACGACGCGCTGACGGTCAAGGCCCAGTACATCCGCGTGCAGACGCGCTCGGAAAAAGGACTCGACTTTGGAGGCAACTACTTCTTCGGTGCTATCAGCGCCACGTTTTGAGCGTCACGATCCAGTCCCTGTCCTCCTAAAAGCCTCTATCCATGAACCGCTTTTTCCTTCTGGCCGCCCTTGCGCTCGGTGCCACCACCGTCCAGGCGCAGACGGCTCTCATCGCCCACCCGGGCATTTCCGAGTCCAGCGTGGACAAGCGCGCGGCACTCGACCTGTTCTCGCTCGAAAAGACCAAGCTGGGCAACACCCGCGTCGTCATGTTCACCCTCGCCGGCGGCCCGGCCGATGCCTTTTACGGCGCGCTCGGGCGCAGCTTGGCCGACCTCAAAAAAGGTTGGTTACGCAAAAAGCTGGCCGGTGAAGGCGAGCCACCCGCCCAGATCGGCTCCGCCGCCGAGATGATCGCCAAGGTGAGCAGCACGCCCGGCGCCATCGGTTTCGTGCCCGCCGCGAGCGTCAACGGCTCGGTCAAGGTGCTGGCCACCTTCTGAACAGTGTCTCGGCCCTCTGGAGTTGATGCTTCAGGGGGCCGAACCCTCTTCCTCCTCTTTCCTCCCCACCTCTATGTTTACGCGTATCAACCGCTCGCTGC
>CBDUBO010000420.1:0-3037 GCA_965365405.1 uncultured Rhodothermales bacterium
TGAGCGTTTCGAGGCTGAGCGTGCCATAGAGCACCTCCCACAGCGCCATCGTCGGGACGATCCACGCCCCCGCCTCGCGCGTCAGGCGCACGACTTCCGCGAGCCGCGCCTCGTCCACCGGCCCTTCGGTGCCTTCGAGGTATTCGACGAATCCGTCCACGTGGTCGAACGTCTCCTGCCGCATTTCGAGCGCGTGCAGCAGGCCTACGTCGGCCGGGACGTGGCCGCCGAAGCGGATCCCGACCTCGTGCGCCGTCCGCGCCATCGCGTCGTACTCGTCGCGGCTGAGGCCGGGGTGGACTTTGAGCAGGTTCCATCCCTCGCCCTGCTGCGCGCGCACCATCTCGGCGGCTTGCTCCGGACTCTGGACAGAGTTGCCGTTGAAGCTCGGCCCGGCCAGGTAGAGCGTGGGCGAGACGATTTCCCCACGGGCGGCCCGCGCGCGGAGGTTGAGCTGGCCGGGCGCGCCGAGCATGCCGCGCACCGTCGTGATGCCGTTGGCTACATACAGGAAAAGGACGGCATCGGTGAAGGCCGGGGGCGCGTTCGGCGGGGGAATGTGCCCGTGCATCTCGGCCAGGCCGGGCATCAGGTACTTTCCGCGTCCGTCGATTCGCAAGGCCCCCTCTGGCACCACCGTCTCGTTTGCCGGGCCAAGGGCTACGATTCGTCCGCCCTGCACGACGACCGTCTGGTTTGGCAGCACCCGTTCCTCATTCATCGGCACGACGTTCACCCCGACGAACGCGGCAGTTTCCGGAGGCGCTTGATCAGCCGGCTGGCCATAGGCCACGCGGGTTGGCAGGGCGAGGGCGAGCAGCAGCAGCAGGGTTCGCATGGGGATGGGGCAGGATGCGCCGCCTCAAGCGGCGGGCTTGGCGGTTTCGGCGTACAGATCCGTGATTTCTTTTTCGAAACGCTTGCGCACGGCGGCGCGCTTGAGCTTGAGCGTGGGCGTGAGCAAGCCGTTCTCGATGGTGAGGTGGTCGGGCACGAGGCGGAAGTATTTGATGGTATTCCAGCTATCCATATTCTCGTTGGCTTTGTCCACCAGTTCCTGATAGCGCGCCACCACCGTGGGGTGCCGGAGAAGCGTTTCGGGCGGCACGCTCACGTCCAGGCCGGCGCGCTCGGCAAACGTGCGCAGGGCCGCCTGTTCGGGGAAGATCAGCGCCGTCGTGTACTTGTAGCCCGCCCCCACGACCACGGCCTGCTCGATGAGCGGCTCGGCCGTCAGGCGGCTCTCCAGGGGCTGCGGCATCACGTACTTGCCCGTCGAGAGCTTGAAAAGGTCTTTTTTACGGTCGGTGATGATGAGGCGGCCTTCATCGGTGAACTCGCCCACGTCACCCGTGTGGAACCAGCCTTCGTCGTCTATCACCTCGGCCGTTTTTTCGTCGTCTTTGTAGTAGCCCATCATCAGGTTGGGCCCCCGCGTGACGATCTCGCCGTCGTCGGCAATCTTCACCTCTATACCGGGCAGCGGCTCGCCGACGGTGCCGGCGCGGTTGCGGCCCGGACGGTTGTAGGTGATGACGGGGCTGGTTTCGGTGAGCCCGTAGCCCTGCAGGCAGGGGATGCCCGCCGCCGCCATGATGTTGGCGATTTCGGGGCTGAGGGCCGCGCCCCCCACGATGATGTATTTGATGCGCCCGCCCAGCGCCGCGCGCCACTTTTTGAACACGAGGCGGTCGGCCAGCGCCAGTTCGAGCTTGTAGCGGCCCGTGGGCGGGTCGCCCAGGCGATAGCGGCGGGCCAGCGCCAGCGCCCAGCGCATCAGCGTGCCCTGCACGCCCGTCAGCGTCTCCGCTTTTTCCAGCAGGCCCGCGTACACCTTTTCGAGCACGCGCGGGACGGTGGCAAACGTGGTGGGCTGCACCTCGCGCAGACGCGCACCGACCTCTTCGGGCTTGCAGAAGTAAATGCTCGTTCCGTAAGCAACGTAGCAGTAGTGCATCGTGCGCTGGAAGATGTGCGTCATGGGCAGAAACGACAGTCCCGTTTCGCCGTCACCGTCACGGAAATCGCCCAGGCCGTTGATGGAGGCCAGGCCGTTGGAGGAGATGTTCTCGTGGGTGAGCATGACGCCCTTGGGCGTGCCCGTCGTGCCGCTCGTGTAGATAATCGTGGCCAGGTCGTGCGGGCCGAGGCGGGCGCGCAGTTGGGCGATGGCCTCATCGCTATGGTGCGCCTGCCCCGCGGCGCGAAGCGCGTCGAGTGTTTGCACGGCCACGCCGGCGGGCTGGCCAGTTGCGCCCTCCGCTCCTTCGGCCATGATCACCGTTTGAACTTCCGTCCCCGGCAGGAGGGGTGCAACCTGCCGCAACTCGGCCTCGCCCGTTACAAACAGCGCCTTTGCCCCGGCGTGTTCGATCACGTAGCGAATGGCCTCGTCGGCGTGCGTGAGGTAGATGGGGACATCCACCAGGCCCGCGATGAGGCAGCCCATGTCCGCGAGGGCGAAATGACGGTCGCTTTCCATGAAAAGCGCCACACGGTCGCCGCGCTCCAGGCCGAGGGCAAGCAGGCCAAGGGCGATTTCTTCGGACGCCTGCCGGAACTGCGAAACCGACATCGCATCCCAGCCGCCGCCGGGACGTGGCTGGTTCATGAACGTCGGGTTGTCGAGCCGCGTCGCCGTGTCGTAGAGGAGGGCGGGCAGTGTTTTACCCAGCGTGAGCGTGCCCGTGCCGGGCGGAGCAGTATAGATGCGGGCGTCAGGCATAGAAGCGCTTCCGGAACAGGTCAGGAGTGGGGGAGCAGGCCGTGGAGCACGTGTGCAAGCGTCGTGTCGAGAAAGGCATCGGGGTCGAGGCGGAAGTCGAGGCGCTGTGCCAGCACGAGCGTAACAGCCCCGTGGAGCGAGGCCCAGACGACGCTGGCCATGGTACGGGCGTCGCAGGGCTGGGTCTGACCCTGGAGGGCCGCCGCTTCGAGTTCGGTAGCAAAGAGGTCGAGGTTGCGCCGCGCGGTGCGGTAGCGGTCGCGCGGGTAGCGCGTCATGTGGCGCGGGTGGAGGTTGAACATCACCTCGTAG
>CBDUBO010000421.1:0-3027 GCA_965365405.1 uncultured Rhodothermales bacterium
CTGGTCGAACGGGAAGGTGTTGTCTGATGCCATCGGCGGGTGGAACGTGGGGTGGAGACTGGTTTTTCAACCGTACGCAACTTCAAAACTAACGAAACATGAGCGACGACCTCCGCAGCCGCCTCAGCGACGAGCAGTACCGCGTAACCCAGCAAAAGGGTACCGAACGCCCCTTCCAGAACGCTTACTGGGACAACAAAGAGGACGGTGTGTACCGCTGCGTCGTGTGCGACACACCCCTTTTCGAGAGCGGCACCAAGTTCGACAGCGGCACGGGCTGGCCCAGCTTTTACGCGCCGGTGGACGGGCAGAACGTGGAGGAGGAGCGTGACCGCTCGCACGGCATGATCCGCACCGAGGTGCACTGCCAGAAGTGCGGCGCGCACCTGGGCCACCTGTTCGACGACGCGCCCCAGACGCCTACTGGCCTGCGCTACTGCGTCAACTCGGCGGCCCTCGACTTCAAGCCGGGGAAGGAAGACGGGCGATCCGGGAATGGGGAGGGGGCAATGGGCAACGGGTGAAACCGTAGAGGCGCAGTTTCTTGTGTCTACTGCGCAGTGCCCCTGCCCCTACACGCGGGGTCGTTTCAGCACGGCCACCACCTGACGCGTGTTGGCCTGCGCCGTCGTGTCGAAGACGGACACCAGCTCCCAACCGTCCTTGCCGAGCGCGTTGAGGTGGTTCGTGAGCGCCTGGAAGTCCAGCACGCCGCCCACGAACCACCCCTTGGCGTCAATCGAGATGAGGCGGTATTCCCAGGTCTGCGGGGGTGTCACCCGTTGAGCTGGGCGTCGAGGGTGATCTCTGCCGCGCGGAGCACTTTGGAGACGGGGCACGTCTCTTTCGTCTTCTCGGCGATCTGCTGGAACTCACTTTCCGACAGGCCCGGCGCTTTCACGCGCGTGACCAGGTGGATGCTCGGAATCTCGAATCCGCCCTCGACCTTGCTGACGCGCACCTGCGCTTCGGTTTCGATGGACTCGGCAGTGTGACCGGCCCGCCCGATGTTGCCCGCGAGGGCCATCGAGAAGCAGCCCGCATGGGCCGCGCCCAGCAGTTCTTCGGGGTTGGTGTCCTTGCCCTCGCCAAAGCGCGACTCGAACGAATATGGCGCGTCAACGCCGGCTGCGGGCAGGTGCACCTTGCCACTGCCTTCGGTGATGGAGCCCTGCCAGTCGGCACTTGCCTTACGAACGATCATGGGGAGTGTGGATTGGGAATTGTGTTGGGTTGTGGAGTGGAGAGGCGACGATGATACGCGCCGCCATGGGGAAAATCAGCGGGCCGGTGTGGCGCTGCTCACTGCCCCGTCGCCCGAAGTGGTGTGGCGTTCGGGCTGCCACGAGTAGGCGTAGTCGGCGTCCTCGATGCCGAGCGCGTCCTGGGTGAGGTGGAGCGGGTGGAACGTGTCCACCATCACGGCCAGTTCGTGCGTTTCCTTTTTGCCGATGGACGCCTCCGTTGTGCCCGGGTGCGGGCCGTGCGGGATGCCGCCGGGGTGGAGCGTGAACGAGCCACGCTCGATGCCGCGCCGGCTCATGAAGTCGCCCTCGGCGTAGTAGAGCACCTCGTCCGAGTCGATGTTCGAGTGGTTGTAGGGCGCGGGGATGGCGTCCGGGTGGTAGTCGAACAGGCGTGGCACGAACGAGCACACGACGAAGTTGTGACCCTCGAAGTGCTGATGCACGGGCGGCGGCTGGTGGATGCGGCCCGTGATGGGCTCGAAATCGTGGATAGAGGTGGCGTACGGGTACATGTAGCCATCCCAGCCCACTACGTCGAAGGGGTGGTAGCGCATCACGTAGCGGTGCAAGAGGCCGTGCTTGGCGATGCGCACCTCGAACCGGCCGCGCTCGTCGTGCGTGTCGAGTTCGACAGGGGGGCGGATGTCGCGCTCGCAGTACGGGCTGTGCTCCAGAAGCTGCCCGAACTGGTTGCGGTAGCGCTTGGGAAAGCGAATCTCGCTCGACGCCTCGATGACGAGCAGGCGCGGCTGCGTGGTGCCCTCAAATACCCACCGATGCGTGAGCGTGCGCGGCACGTGCACGTAGTCGCCCTGGTGAAACTCGACCGTGCCGAGGGGCGATTCGAGCCGCCCTTCGCCGTCGTGGACGTACACCAGTTCGTCCGAGGTCGCGTTTTTGTAGAACACGCTCATCTCGTCGGTGGGCACGGCCAGGGCCAGGCGCACGTCCTGGTTGCCCATGATGTAGCGCCGGCCCGACAGATAGTCGCCCCCCGGTGGCACGTCCTTGCCCAGCAGGTGCCGGTGGCGCAGGAAGTCCTGGTCGGCGTACTCGACCTTCCACGGCATCGGTTCGAGAATCTGCTCGACGACGGTGGGCGGGTGGAGGTGGTAGGCGATGGACGAGATGCCCGAGAACCCTTCGGCTCCGATCACCTCTTCGGTGTAGAGCTCGCCGTCCGGGCGGCGAAACTGGGTGTGCCGTTTCTGAGGCACCTGGCCCATTCGGACGTAGTGTGGCATGGTTGATTGCGGATTTGCGATTGCGGATGCCGGATTGGGTAGGAGCGCACTGCGCAGTCCGGAATCCGCAATCCGAGATCAGAGGTTTCCTCGCAGCGCCTGCTCGCGCTCGATAGCCTCGAAAAGCGCCTTGAAGTTGCCCTTGCCGAACGACCGCGCGCCCTTGCGCTGGATGATCTCGTAGAAAAGCGTGGGGCGGTCTTCGACGGGCTTGGTAAAGATCTGCAAGAGGTAGCCTTCGTCGTCGCGGTCCACCAGAATGCCCAGTTCTTTGAGCGATTCGATGTCCTCGTCAATCTTGCCCACGCGGCCCTGAAGCTCGTCGTAGTACGTTGTCGGGACGGTGAGAAACGTCACGCCGCGGCGGCGCATCTCGGACACGGTGTGCACGATGTCGTCCGTGGCCATGGCCACGTGCTGCACGCCGGGCCCGCCGTAGAAGTCGAGGTACTCGTCGATCTGGCTTTTCTTCTTGCCCTGCGCGGGCTCGTTGATGGGGAATTTGATGCGCTCGTTGCCGTTGGCCATCACCTTCG
>CBDUBO010000422.1:0-3007 GCA_965365405.1 uncultured Rhodothermales bacterium
CCGACGAGGCCGTCGAGGTGTCGCTCTCCGGTCTGCGCGAGATGGCGAAGACGAGTAAAGAGGTAGATGCCTTCCTGGCCCGGCGCAAGCTCCGCTTCCACGACGTGTACCTGGACACCCTCCTGCGCCCGGCCTTCGAGCAGTTTGGCCGCCAGCGCGAGGCCGTCGGGGCGTGGGCCGCTGAAAGGGGCATCGCTGCGCCCCGGCTGCCACAGATGCTCGTCATCGCCATGAGCAACCGCCACGCCGAGGCCATCCTCCAGTTCGTGCGCGAGCGCTTCCCCGACTTCTCCTCCGACCGCATCGGGCAGGACCTGCCTGCCGCGCACTGCGCCGCCGCCCTCGACTGCTACCGAACGGGCGCCCTCGACGTAATGGTGCAGGTGGACATGATCGGCGAGGGCACGGACATCAAGCCCATCAGCACCATCGTCAAGGCCGACCTCGTGCGGGCGCCGGGCAAGACGCTCCAGCAGGTGTTTCGTGGGATGCGCTACTTCGATGAGTGGCCCGAAGCGCTCAACACGTGCGACCTCTACGCCGCCAACGACTCGGACGTGGTGGGCGTGCTGGAATGGATCGCCACGGAGCAGCAGATGGGCGTCAAGATGCGCAAAAACCGGGCAGGCGGCGGCGCGGCCCCGGCCAAAGCGCCCCAGCCGAGCCGCTGGGACCTGGCGCACGTCGAGCATCAGAAGATGAAGTCGCACGCGCTCGAACTGGAAAACGGAGCCGCCGGGCAGCACCTCAAGGTGCGCGAGGTGGCACGGCCTGCCGTGGTGGACATGGCCGCGCGCGAGAAGACGCTGCGCAAGCAATGCGCCGAGCTGGCCGTCGAACTTTCGTACACCCTCCAGAACGCCGGGCGCGCCACCGACGTGCGGCACATCCACGCCCGCGCCAAGCAGGTCGTGGGCCGGGCGCAGCAGAGCCTGAGCGTGGCCGAGCTGGAGCAGAAGCGCCGCTGGCTCGAACGCTGCCTGCGCAACCGGCGGTTGCTGTAAAGGCGCTCAGAGCGCCGCAGGAGTGGGTTCGAGTTGGGCCGCCAGCTCGTCGTGGCCGTAGGCGCGGGCCACGTCGGCCGCCGTGCGCCCCGCTCCGTCCACGTCGTCGCGTCGCGCGCCGTACTCCAGCAGATGCTGCGCAATCTGCGCCTGGCGGAACATGGCAGCCATCATGAGGGGCGTGGCCCCGGCTCCGTTGCGGGCGTTGGGATCGGCCCCGCGCTGGAGTAACAGCCGAGCCAGACCGGCAAGGCCCTTGAAGCACAACCCCATCAGGGGCGTGTTGCCCGCCGCGTCGGGGGCGTCCACGCATGCCCCGGCGTCGAGCAGGCGCGCTGCCATCGCGTCCTGGTTGTTGTAGGCTGCGATCATGAGCAGCGAGTAGCCCCGCGCGTCGCGCAGGTCGGGGTCGAGGCCCGCGCCCAGAAAAGCATCCATCACCTCCACGTCGCCCCGCCGGGCGATCTCGTGGAAATCCACGTTCTCAAGATCCATCATCTGACGCACGACTGCCGGTTTACCAAGAACGCTGCCCCGGCGCCTGTCGAGGCACCGGGGCAGCAGAGACGATAAAAGCGTGGAAGCTCAGGCGCGCACGGCGTCCTCAGCGGGCACATTGTCGCGGACGGCCATCGCCGCTTCGTTGTCGTAGGCTTTGAGCGCTGCGCGGACACGGCGCCCGTAGTCTGCATCGGCCTTGTCGAAGTGGCCCAGTTGCCGCCTGATCACCTCCTGCCGAGCGCCCTGCATGGCACCCGCAATGGTGCGCGCCAGCCGGTCTTTCTCCTCGTCACTCATCAGGCGGAAAAGGTCGCCGGCCTGGGTGTAATCGTCGTGGCCTTCGCGGGCGTTGTAGCGGTCCACCGTCACGTCGCCCAGGTGCCATGCGGGCTCTGCGTACTGCGGGTCGGGCCAGGGTGCGCCCTCGATGCTGTTGGGGAAATAGTTGGGATGCCCCGTGCCCTCGTCGCCGCGCACGCCGCCAAACTGGCCGTCGCGCATGTAATTGCGCACGGGCACCTTGGGACGGTTGGCCGGCAGGTCGCGGTAGTTGACGCCGACGCGGTAGAGGTGCGCGTCCTGGTAGCTCACCAACCGCCCCTGCAGCATCTTATCCGGACTCGGCCCGATGCCGGGCACAAACGAGTTCGGGTTGAAAGCCGCCTGCTCGATGTCGTGGAAGTAGTTGTCCGGGTTGCGGTTGAGCTCGAACTCGCCCACCGGGATCAGCGGAAAGTCAGCCTGCGGCCACACCTTCGTCAGGTCGAAGGGATTCCAGCGGAAGTCTTCCGCCTGCTCCTGCGTCATGATCTGAACGTAGAACGTCCATTTGGGGAAGTCGCCGTTTTCGATGGCGAAGTAGAGATCGCGCTGGTGGCTCTCGCGGTCGCGGGCGATGAGTTCGGCGGCCTCTTCGTTGGTCAGGTTCTCGATACCCTGCTGCGTCTTGAAGTGAAACTTGACCCAGAAGCGCTCGCCCTCCTTGTTGATGAAGGAGTACGTGTGGCTGCCGAATCCGTCCATGTGGCGGTACGTTTTCGGGATGCCGCGGTCGCCCATGAGCCAGGTAACCTGGTGGAGGCTTTCAGGGCACAGGCTCCAGAAATCCCACTGCATGTCGGCGTCGCGCAGGTTCGTCTGCGGGTGGCGCTTCTGCGAGTGGATGAACATGGCGAACTTGTAGGGGTCGCGGACGAAGAAGATGGGCGTGTTGTTGCTCACCATGTCCCAGTTGCCCTCGTCGGTGTAGAACTTGAGGGCAAAGCCGCGCGGGTCGCGCTCGGCGTCGGCCGCGCCACGCTCGCCGGCGACGGTGGAAAAGCGGGCCAGCAACTCCGTCTTCTTGCCCACCTGGGCGAAAATCGAGGCGCGGGTGTAGCGGGTGATGTCGTGGGTAACCGTAAACGTGCCGTAGGCCCCGCTGCCCTTGGCGTGCACCACGCGCTCCGGGATGCGCTCGCGGTTGAAGCGCTGCATCTGCTCGATGAGCACCACGTCCTGCA
>CBDUBO010000423.1:0-3007 GCA_965365405.1 uncultured Rhodothermales bacterium
CGGGGTGCAGTGGCAGGCGGTAAGTGGCGCGGAAAGGAATGGACCCGAGAAGAAGGGGCGGGTGATGGCGGGGAAGGCGTGGCAGGGGCGCGGAGTGGGGCGTGCCGTAGCAGAGCCACCGGCCTTGCTGCCGCAGGGCGATGCCTACGCTGCCGTCTGGAAGAGCGCGGCCCCGGCGGCTGCAAACATGAGCGTATCGTCGCGTACCTCGGGCGGTATCCCGTCCGGGGCGAAGTCCGGCTGTTCGGTGTGCCACACCAGCGATCCCGGCGGGCGGGGCATCTCCGCGCCGGGCCGGAGGGCAACAGCAAGGGTGTACGCGCCCCGGCGGACGGTGAGTGCCGCCTCGCCGTGCGCAACTGCGGCAGCCTCGGCTTCGAGATCGGGGCGCAGGGCGAGCAGTTTCTGGTAGAGGGCGCGCGTAGCCTGGCCCCGCGCGCTTTCAGCCTCGTCCCAATCGAGCTTGCTGCGCGTAAACGTCGCCTCGTCCTGCGGATCGGGCACCTCGCCGCCGAAACCGCTGAAGCCCGCGAACTCTTTGCGCCGCCCCTCAGTGACGAGTTTGCCGAGGGCCGGCTCGTGGTCAGAGAAAAACAGGAAGGGCGTCGTGGCGGCATACTCCTGCCCCATGAACAGGAGCGGAAGCTGCGGGGCGAACAGCAACAGCGCGCTCGCCGCCCGGAAAGTGGACAGGGGTACGTCGGCGGTGAGGCGGTTGCCCAGCGGACGGTTGCCGATCTGGTCGTGGTTCTGGATGCAGAAAACGGCGTTTTCGGGGCGCAGCCCCTCTGCGCTACTGCCGCGCGGCTTTTTGCTGTAGGGTGACACCTGCCCGGTGTAGAACCAGTTCTGCTCGATGGTCCGGGCAATGTGAGCGGCTACCGTGCCGGCGTAGGCGGCGTAGTAGCCCTCGGCGTCGCCCGCTACGAGGTTGCGCACGAGGTGGTGGAAGTCGTCCACCCAGATGGCGTCGAGGCCGTAGCCACCCTTTTCGCGAGGCACGACGAGCGTGTTGAGGTTGCGGTGGTCTTCGGCCACGAGCACGCGGCGCGGGCCTGAGAGCGCGGCCACCGCCTCGGACAACTCGGCCAGAAAGTGCGGTTCGGAATCGTCCTTGAGCTGGTCGGTGGCGTCGAGCCTGAGGCCGTCGAAGTGGTACTCGCGCAGCCACATGAGGGCGTTCTCGACGAAAAAGTGGCGCACGCCGCTGCTCTGCACGTCGTCCAGGTTGATGGCGCTGCCCCAGGGCGTGTGGTGGCGACTGGTAAACATGGGCGCAAACGCGGCCACGTAGGCTCCGTCCGGGCCGAGGTGGTTGTAGATCACGTCGAGGTAAACGGCCAGCCCGTGCGCGTGGGCGGCATCCACGAAGCGGCGCAGGTCTGCGGGCGTGCCATAGGCGCGCGACGGAGCCCAGAGCGCGGCGTGGTCGTAGCCCCAGCCCCGGCTGCCGGGCCAGTCGGCCACGGGCATCAACTCGACGGCCGTGATGCCCAGGTCGCGCAGGTACGGCAGCTTCTCCATTGCCGCGGCAAAGGTGCCCTCGGGCGTAAAGGTGCCGACGTGTAGTTCGTAGAAGGCGAGCCTGGATTGGGGCACGCCGTCCCAGCCGGCATCGCTCCAGGCAAACGCTACGTCCACCACCTCGGATGAGCCGTGCACGCCCTCGGGCTGGTAGCGCGAGGCCGGGTCGGGGAAGGGGTCGCCGTCGTCGAGGCGGTAAAGGTAGCGCGCCCCCGCCTTCAGGTCGGGCACGAACGTGACGAAGTAGCCGTCCTGCTGCGCGCCGAGCGCGATTTCCTCGCTGTCGAGGACAAGGGTGACGGTGCGGGCCAGGGGGGCCCAGACGGCAAACTGTACGCCCTCGGGCGTTACGGTCGCGCCCAGAGGGGGAACGGAAACGGAAGACATACCGGGGTGGGGTGAGCAGGCGGCGGAGCAGCCGCCCGGCCCTCGCTGAACGGTTTACCGGCGCGCCCGTGCCGTAGGTGCAGGCGCGTTTCGGTTTCGTTACGCCCCGCCCTCAGCCTGCTTTCTCGCGTCCGAAGAGCACCGTCACTTCGCGCAGCCGAGCCGCCGTTTCGAGGGTGAGGCTGCTTTCGGCACAGCGCCACGCCCAGTTGTCGGAGGCGCGCCCGGGCACGTTCATGCGGCCCTCGCTGCCCACGCCCAGCACGTCCTGGAGCGGCAGGATCACGAGGCGCGCCACGCTGCCGGAGGCGGCGCGGATAAAGGCCCAGTGGACTTCTTCGCCGCCGTCGAGGTCGAGGTAGCGGGCGGCGTGGGCACGTTCGCGGGCGTAGGTTTCCGCGTGCTCGGCGTCGCCGGGATCGTTCCACCAGCCCACCGTCGTGTCGTTGTCGTGCGTGCCCGTGTAGGCGACGAGGTTGGGCGTGTAGTTGTGCGGCAGAAAGGCGGAGTCCGCACTGCCCCCGAAGGCGAACTGGAGAATGGCCATGCCGGGAAAGTGGAACCGCTCCATGAGCGCGGGCACGTCGGGCGTGATCTCGCCCAGGTTCTCGGCCACGACGGGGAGGGGGCCCAGGTGCTGCTGCATCACGTCGAAGAGCACCTCGCCGGGGCCGGGCATCCACGCGCCGCCGACGGCGGTGTCGTCGTGCGAGGGGATCTCCCAGTAGCCAGCGAAGCCGCGGAAGTGATCGAGGCGCACGGCATCGACGAGGCGCAGCATGTTGGCCATGCGAGCCGTCCACCACGCGAAGCCGCTGCGCTGCATCACGTCCCAACGGTAGAGCGGGTTGCCCCAACGCTGTCCCGTGGCGGAGAAATAGTCGGGCGGCACCCCTGCCACGACGGTGGGAAGCCCCGCGCCATCGAGGAAAAACAACTCCTGGTGCGCCCACACGTCGGCGCTGTCGTGGGCCACGTAGATGGGCAGGTCGCCCAGGATGCTGACGCCCTGACCCGCGCAGTAGGCGCGCAGGGCCTGCCACTGCCGGTCGAAGAGCAGCTGCCAGAACTGGTGCATCCGGAAGGCGCGGCCGTG
>CBDUBO010000424.1:0-2997 GCA_965365405.1 uncultured Rhodothermales bacterium
TCGGCGTGGAAGCTGCCTTCCTTGCCGGTGAAGCCCTGGACGACCAGGCGCGTGCGGTTGCCTACGAGGATGCTCATGGGGTTGGAGTTGGTTGTAGATAGACGCACCCTGTGGGCGCTTGTAGTAGGTTGGAGGGAGTTGGTGGCAACCCGATCCACGACGGGCCCGCGCAGCGAGCGAGCCGCAGGCGCGCACCACCTACTCCTCCACAAGATAGCGCCCTGCGCGCGAATGGTTTATGAGGCCCCGCCGAAGCCTTCGACGGCCCGCCCAGCCCTCAGCAGCGTCGCCTCGGCAAGCGGCGCGCCCAAAAGCTGCACGCCTACCGGCAGGCCCGCGTCGGGGTGCTGGCCGGCAGGCACCACGAGACCCGGCAGCCCGGCCAAGTTGGCCGTGACGGTGTAGGCGTCGCCCAGGTACATCGCCAGCGGATCATCCGCCTTCTCACCCAGCTTGAACGCCGGCGTCGGCGCGGCGGGTGTCAGGAGCACGTCAACCTGCTCGAAGGCCCGGCGAAAATCCTGCTGCACCAGCCGGCGCACGCGCTGCGCCCGCTCGAAGTAGGCATCGTAGTATCCGCTCGACAGGACGTAGGTGCCCAGCATGATGCGGCGCTTTACCTCGTCGCCAAACCCTTCCGTGCGCGTCTGTTCGTAGAGGTCGGCAATCGTGGCCTTCGGTCCCAGCGCGGCGCGGCGCCCGTAGCGCACACCGTCGAAGCGGGCCAGGTTGCTCGACGCCTCGGCGTTGGTGAGTACGTAGTACGCGGCGATGCCGTAGCGCGTGTGCGGAAGCGATACGCGGTGGACTGTCGCGCCCGCCTTTTCGAGGCGCTCCGCCGTCTCCATCACGACCGCGCGCACGTGCGCGTCCAGCCCGTCGGCGAAGTACTCGTCCGGCAGGCCCACGCGCAGCCCTTCGACGCCGCCCTCCAGCGCTTCGATTGGATCTTGCACGGCAGCGTCCAGGCTCGTGCCGTCCTGCGCGTCGTGCCCGGCCATGGCCCCGTACACGCGGGCCGCCTCTTCGACGGTGCGCGCGAACGGCCCCATCACGTCGAACGACGAAGCGAAGGCGACCAGCCCCCACCGCGACACGCGCCCGTAGGTGGGCTTGAGCCCGACAACGCCGCAGAACGACGCCGGCTGCCGGATGGAGCCGCCCGTATCCGTGCCCAGCGCAGCGTGGCACAGCCCCGCCGCCACAGCGGCCGCACTCGCGCCGGATGAACCGCCGGGCACGCGGTCGGGGTGCGTGGGATGCCGCGTGGGGCCGTAGACTGAGTGTTCGTTGGACGACCCCATCGCGAACTCGTCGCAGTTGAGCTTGCCCAGCACGACGGCCCCGGCGGCGCGCAGGCGTGCCACGGCCGTCGCGTCGAAGGGCGAGCGGAAGCCTTCGAGGATGCGCGAAGCGCACGTCGTCTCGAAATCCGTCGTGCAGATGACGTCCTTGACGCCCAGCATCAGGCCGGCCAGCAGCGGCTTCTCCCCTGCCACGAGACGCGCGTCGAGCGCCCGCGCCTGCGCCTGCACGGCCCTGTCGTCCAGGTGGACAAAGGCGTTGAGCGGCGTGTTCTCCCCGTCGATGCGTTCCAGAAAAGCAGCCGCCAGCGCCTCGGCGGACAGCCTACCTTCCAGCAGCGCGGCATGGGCCTGGGCAAAAGACGGCGGGGCGGAGGCAGGCATGGGGCGGAGAAAAGACTATTCCCGCGAAAACGCCCCCACGCCTCTACGGGCAAAAAGGGCGCGCTCGCGGGAACAGCACGGGGTGAAAACGAGAGGCTGAATCAGCTACGCGGCTCGCCTGTGGCAGGCGGCGCGCTGGCACCCGGCGCGGGCTGGTTGTACGACGTACCCTGCGGGTAGGCCGGCTCCGTCAGCGACGACGGCGGGGCCTGGGGCGCCGGCGGCGGCGCGGGCTGCTGGGGCTGCGCGTACGGCGGCTGTCCGTACGCCTGCTGTTCGTGTGGCTGGCCGTAAGGCTGCTGCGCGTAGCTCTGCTGCGGCGGGCGCGGCGGGTTGATGCGGTTCTGGCTCTCGTCTGCCGTCAGCTCCCGCTTGATGTCGGTCGTGGCGTCCTTGAACTCGCGGATGCCTTTGCCCAGGCCCCGCGCGATCTCCGGGATGCGCTTGGCCCCGAAGATGAGCAGCACGGCCAGAAAAATGAGAATCAGTTCGAAAGGGCCAGGCATGGACATGGCAGCCTCGTAGGTGGTGTTGGAGGAAAGAGACGGCAAGATACGGGCACGCCCGCTCCCGGTTCGCACCCTGCACGGCCATCGTGTAACGGTGTCACATTCTTCCCGACGCTGCCGTGTTGCTTTTGCGTGAACAGGCCTGCCGCTTGACACGCGGCGTATCTTAGCCCCGAAAAGCGCCATGCTCACCCGCGACGATCTGCTGGCCTGGCCCAAGGCCGAACTGCACTGCCACCTCGACGGCTCGCTCCGCCTGGAGACGATGCTGGATCTGGCCCGCAAACAGGGCAAGATGAGTATCCTCCCCGCCGATTCGGTGGCCGGCCTGGACGAGATCCTCCACGAGATAGACGACTCGCCCACGCTTGAAGCCTACCTGGCGTGGTTCCGCTACTCGATTCCCCTTATGCAGACGCGCGAGGCGCTCTCGCGCATCGCCTACGAACTGGCCGAGGACAACGCGAAGGAAAACGTGCGCTACCTCGAAGTGCGCTACGGCCCCATCCTGCACCGCGAGGAAGGGCTGACGCTTGAGGGCGTCAACGCGGCTGTGCTCGAAGGGCTGGGCCGCGCCGAGCGCGACTTCGGCATCAAGAGCCGCGTCATCATCTGCGGCCTGCGCGACCGCTTCGAGAGCGCCAGCCTGCGCCAGGCCGAACTGGCCGTGATGCACCGCGACCGGGGCGTGGTCGCCTTCGACCTCGCGGGCGGCGAGGCGGGCAACCCGCCTGATCATCACCTGGCGGCGTTCTACCACGCCAAAAACCACCTGCTCGGCATCACCGTCCACGCGGGCG
>CBDUBO010000425.1:0-2995 GCA_965365405.1 uncultured Rhodothermales bacterium
ACTTCTACCTCTCCGACGACCGGCTCGACTTTCTCAACGACCAGCACCCGACGGTGCAAGGGTTGCAGTTCACCATTGCCGACCTGCGCGAGTCGGCGCTGTTCGGGCTCAACGAGGTGCGGGCGCGCGACCAAGCGCTCACCGCCGCGCAACTGGCCGAGTTTCACTTCTACAACGGCCTGTCACACCTGCTGTCGGGGATGTACTTCAAGACGCTGCCGGCCGCGGACGGGGGCCCCGCCCTCTCCAGCGCCGAGCACTACCGGCTGGCCGCCGAGGCCTTCGACGCGGCCCTCGCCGCCGGTGGCAGCGCCGACCACGTGCCCAGCTACCACCTGGCCAAGGCACGAGCGCACTTCTACTTGGGCAACCGCGAGCAGGCCGTGGCCGCTGCCACTGCCGCCCTCGCCGCCGACGCCGATTACGTGCGCTACGTCACCTTCGACCCCGTCAACTCGCAGGCCGTGGAGCCTACCGACAGCGAGATTGAGGACGCGCTGTGGGAACGCTCGACGACCGACCTCCAGCCGCTGCCGCGCCTCGACTTCCTTGACCCCAAGTTCCAGGACTACGGTTCGTCCACCACCGACGCGCCCGTGCCCATGTTCAAGGCCGAGGAAGCCTACCTGATCCAGGCACAGGCCGAGCTGGCCGCCGGCAGCCTGAACAGCGCCAAGACGACGATGAAGGCCCTCCTTGCCCTCGTCGCCACGCGGCCCGTGGCCACCATCGTGGATACCGACCGTCGCACCTCGCGCGCGCCCGCCACACGGCCCAACACTGCCGACTGGAAGGTGAAGCGCACGCCGAGCCAGGAGGCCGAGAGCGGCCTCGTTCTCACCCGTGCCAGCGGCGTTCAGATCCAGGTGCCGACGGTTTCGGGCACGTCCGTCACCCCGGCGCAAGTGGACGCGGCCAGCAGCGTCGAAAGCGCGCTCGAACTGCTCTACCTGCTCCGGCAGGAGATCTTCATGGCCGAAGGGCTGCGCTTTGTGGACCTGGGCCTGAAGATGCCCGTGCATGAGGAAGAGGCGCTTACGAACGCCAGCATCACCGCCGATGACCGGCAGGGCTTTATCCCCGCCTTTCTGCCGCGCGGCGACTTCGACGCCTTCACGCTCGATGCCGCCGCGAAGGTGGCGACCGTCCAGCACGACCTCAACGCGATCCTGGTGGCCAACCGGGCGTCGCCTGCCGTGGTGCCATTTTTTTAGCCACCTTGCGTAACAGTGCCGGGGGCGGCTCCGTTAGGAGCGCGAGCCGTCCCCGCCTTTTTCCTGACGTTTTCCCCTCGCCTTCTCCCCCTCGCCATGCCTCGCAAAAACCACATCCGGCTCTCTGAGCGCGAGCGCTGCCATCTCGAACAGACCGTGCGCACGGGCCGTCACCACGCGCGCACCATCCAGCACGCCCGCATCCTGCTGCTCTCCGACGAATCGCGCGACGGGTCTTCGTGGCCCGACCGACAGATTGCAGAAGCGCTGAGCTGCGCCGTCTCGACAGTCGAGAACGTGCGGCGGCGCTACGCGCGCGAGGGCCTCGACGGCGCGCTGCGCGTGCGCCGCAAGTCGCGCCACCGCCCCCGATGTCTGAGCCCGGAGGCCGGTGCGTACCTGGTGGCGCTTTCGCAGTCGGCCCCGCCCCATGGGCGCGACCGCTGGAGCCTGCGCCTGCTCACCGACCGTTTCGTGGACCTGGCCCGTGCCCGTGGCCTCATCAACAATCCCGTCAGCCACGAAACCGTCCGTCTCGCACTCAAGCAGCACCAGCCGGGCTGAGGCGCATCCGGCAGTCGGGCGTCGGCTTTACCGAACCCTCACGACCTGTCCCCAACCTGAGCGCGTGCGCGGCATACGGAGGTAAACGCATACCCCTCCGCACCATGTTCGCCCGCCTCACCTCGCGTCTCACCTCCCGCCTAGACCGCTACCGCGACGCGGGCCTGCTCGTGCTGCGCGTGGGCGTGGGCCTCTCTTTCGTCATGCACGGGTGGCCCAAGGTGGTGGGCGGGCCGGAGCGCTGGGCGCGCCTGGCCACGTTCGCAGGCATCGAGGTGCTGCCGACGCTGTTCGGCTTCATGGGCGCCCTTGCCGAGACGGCCGGTGGCCTGCTGCTGGCGCTGGGGCTTCTTTTCCGCCCCGCCGCCTTTTTCCTCCTCTGCACGATGGCGATGGCCTTCCGGGCGCACTTGCTGGCAGGAGACGGATTTTCGGACTTCTCGCACGCCCTCGAAATGGGGTTCGTCTTTGCCGGATTGCTGCTGGCCGGGCCGGGCCGCTACAGCCTGGACGACTACTTCTTCAACCGCAGCCGCGCCGGCTTCTGAAGCCTACCGCGCCACTACGGTGAACTCGACGCGGCGGTTGAGGGTGCGGCCCGTCGGGTTTTCGTTGGTGACGAGCGGACGCGTCTCGCCGTAGCCGCGCGCCACCAGACGAGCGGGATCGAGACCGTACTGGCGGATGAGATACTGGCGCACCGTTTCGGCGCGGGCCTGCGACAGCCGGGCGTTATAGGCGTCCGTGCCGATGTTGTCGGTGTGGCCGCCCACCTCGATGGTGAGGTTGGGGTATTGGCGCAGCACCTCGCCCACGGGGTCGAGGAGGGCTTCGGAGCCCTTGAGCAGCGTGCTCTTGTCGAACTCGAAGTTGACGCCGACGGCTCTAAACAGGCCGGTTTCGAGAATGGCGCGCTCGACCTCGCGCACCGATGCTACGGGCACGCGCGGCAAGGGCTGGACGGTGGACCGCGGCGGTGGCGGCGTGATGCCGCTCGGCGGCACGGAAAGTGAATCCCGCACGACGACGGTGTCGGCGGCGGGGGTGTACTGCCCCGGCACGACGACGGTGGAAGGCGGTGTGTTGACCACGACAGGCGCACCACCCCCACGGAAGTAGGCGTCGAGCCGGTCGGCGAGGCCGGGTCGCACCTGGTCAAGCGTTTGCCGCTCCTGTGGCGTGAGCGGTGCAGGCAGCGAGGCAGCGGCAGGCGCGGC
>CBDUBO010000426.1:0-2991 GCA_965365405.1 uncultured Rhodothermales bacterium
AGTGGGTCGAGGGAAGCCCATCGCCGGAATCAGAAAAGGGCCGCGTTTCATCGTCCGCAGCGTCCGCAGCGTCCGCAGCGTCCGCAACCCTTCCAGAAGCCTCAGAAATGCCGTTTCCTGCGGACAACGTGCGGACGGTCTGCGGACGGTCGTTCCGGGGGATCGTCCGCACATCGTCCGCGCCCCCAACGCCGTTTTCAGCCGCCGGGGGCGCACCCTCCGATCCTTGCGGACGCTGCGGACGCTGCGGACGATCTTCTGCACCGCTTTTCTCGTCTCGCTTTTCGATGCACACGGTGCGCGTGCGCTTGCGGTCGAGACTGCGCTCGAAGGTCACCACCACGCCGACGGCGCGCAGCCCCGGCGCCAGCGTCTTGAGGCGGTTCGTGAGCGTGTTGGCCCGGCGCGGCCACTCCTTCGGCGGGCGCTGGCCACCGTCGCCGTAGCCCGCTCGTTCCGTCAGACGTGCGAGCAGCTCAGACGACGTGCCCCTGTAGGCATCGGCCTGATCCATGAAGCTCCGCACGGCATCGGCCACGGGGTCGCCTTCGAGGGCCGATTCGATGAGCGCGGCGCGGCCCGCGTTGAAGGCCGATAGAAACGCCCCCTCTGGCAGCCCCAGCCCCGGTTCGCACGCCGTCACCCACAGCGCGAAATCGGCCATGCGCGGTTTCTCGGGCAGCACCACGCGCCCCTCCCGGCTCAGCCCCACGGCCACAGCCGAGAGCAGCGCGCCAAAGAGGCGGGGGCGGGCTTCCTCGAAAGCGTCGTAGAGTTCGCGCTCCGTCATCCGATCCCGGTCGGAGATGCGGCGCAGCGTGACGGAGATCGTGCGGTCCACGAGGTCTTGCTGCCCGACGACATCGGCAATGGCCGTCAGGATGACGGGCGCTTTTGCTTCGAGGATGCGCTCTTCGTCGCTCGTGTAGAGTTCGCGCCCGACGTTGGCGGCGCCCGTCGAGATGCGGCAGAGCGCGTCCGAGAGCCAGAGCGGCACGCCCGAAGCGTTGTCGAAGGCCAGCACGTGCGCGCTCGTGGCCGATATGAAGAGATCCTGTTCGCTGCGCGGCAGGGATCGTACCTGGGCAACGTTGGGATCGGTGAGCAGGCGCAGGATGCGCGCTGCCGTCGTCTTGCCGCTGCCGGCCTCGCCCCCGAAGGCAAGCACGGGATAGGCGCCGCGCCGCCGCAGGGCCTGCACGATCCACGCGAGCAGCAGCGTGAAGTCCTCGCCCCCTTCATCCACGTTGAGAAAGCGGCGCAGCTCGTGCACGTCGCCGCCGGGGGTGGGCGTGGGGATGGGCAGCATCCCTTTGCGGCGGATGAAGCGCACGGGGCACGTGTGGCCCGGCACGACGCTCCACGCGCCCGGCGTGACGCGCACCACCTCCCACGCGGGGTTACAGAGGTCAATCCAGAGGCCGCCCTCGTCCTCGGCAATGCGCAGCGCCGTCGTGTGCTCTGCGCGCTCGAAGCGTGCTTCCCCGGCAAGGGCAGCGAGGGCATCCTGAATGGCCTGCGCGCCCGCCACCTTCTTTTTCTGGGCGTAGTAGCGCCGGGCGAGCAGGTCGCGCACGGCGCCCGTGGAAAGGCTGTGGTGCTCCGTGTGGCCGTCCACCGGAAGCGTGACGAAGGGCTTACCCTCGGCGTCGTGCCAGAGGTCGGCGCCCGTCGTGTGGAGCAGTTCGACAAGCACCGTGGCGATGCTCTTGCGCTCGGGCGCGGCGTCCGCGTCGGCGGCGTCCACGTCGGGTGCTTCGTCATTTCGCGCCCCGCCCTCGTACACGTCCCCGTTGCCCTCAAGCGCTTTCGAGATCGTAAGCGCGCCGTAGGTCTGCGCGCCGCGCATCTCGTCCCACTTGGGGCGCATAAGGCCGCTCCGGCGAAAGAGCGTATCCATCCGCCCGGCGTCTCTCTTTGTCCAGAAGGCCAGGTGGGAGCAGAGCGCGAGGTCGGCGGCGCTCTCGTCGCCATCATGCGCCGACGTGTCGCCCATCCACAGGCGGCGCACGGCGGCGCCGTTGCGGGCGTCGAAGGCCCGGCGCAGCAGCTCGTCGTCGGAGAGAGAAAGCGCGGCAGGGGGCGGCTCAGCGGGCGGCGCCGGGTCGCCTGCTACCGGGGCAGCGTCATTCCCGGTGGGGCGTGCCAGCAGCTCGCACAGGAAGGCGAGGGCGTCCGTACAGTCACGCACAACGGGCGGCGTGCCGCCCACGTGATCGCCCGTCACGGTGAGGTAGCGGCCCGTCTCGTACACCTCCCACGAACGGCCCCCGACGACGGCTTTACTGCGCGCCCCGTCGGGCTTGCGCCCGTAGCAGAACAGGCGCAGCCCGCGCCCGGAGGGGCTGCGTTCGGTGTAGGTGTCGAAGCGGCAGACGAGTTCGCGCACGTCCGCATCGATGGTGCCGTCCGGGGCAACGCAGTTGTCGAAGTCCACGCCCGACAGGCCGTCGCCTGTGAGCACGATGCCGATGCCGTGCGTGCCGTGGCGTCCTACGGCACCGCGCACGGCCTCGAAGCTCGTCCACGTGGCGGCGTTGGTGCTGCTGGCCATGCGGCCGCTCGTCTGCACGGGCACCTTCGTCGTCTTGCCGTCACGTTCTTCGTAGCGCCAGAGCACCCACCGGTCGAGGCGGCGCAGTTCGGTGGGGATGTTGTCGGGTTTGAGTACGGGCCTGTTCATCGCGTGCCTCCCTGCCCGTTGCGCCGGGCGGCATCGCGGGTGAGGGCACCGTGCAGCGCGCCGTCGGTGGTGCGCGTGGGGTGGCCAGAGAGGCGGGCGGCTTCGCCCCGCGCAGCGGCTTCGTCCACGTCGTCAGGGAAGTCAGGGCGGAAGAAGCTAGCGGCAAAGGCAAGGGCTGTCGCCAGTTCGCGGGCGACGTGTGGGGGCAGCGCGCCCGTGTGGGGCGCTACGGGGCGCGCTGGGGCGCGTTCGTCCTCGGGCGGGGCAGCCCCAGCTATGGTTGGGGCATACAGGCGGTCGGCAAGCGT
>CBDUBO010000427.1:0-2983 GCA_965365405.1 uncultured Rhodothermales bacterium
CGCCGAACATGGCCCCGCCGTCGAGTGCGAAGGTGCCGGTTTCGATGGCGTGGAGCGTGTAGGGGCCGAGGGTCATAGAGATACAGGTGGGTTGTGGGTAGTGCGCTCGGCTTCGCCTCGCTCGTTGACGCGCTTTGCGGGCGCTTGTAGTGGGTTGATTTGCCTCCAAGCTATCCCACCTACAGCAGCGCGAGCGTGCGAGCCTCGCAACGTAGGGCCTCACTCCACTACAAGCGAGCAGCGCGCGCAGGGTTCACTCGTCCTGCGCGGGAAAGTCCGGAAAATGTCCGTTCGAGCCGATTTTGCGGCGTAGCGTCTCAGCCTCCTCGACGCGCGGGATGAATGATTCGAGGTGCTTGCTCAGGTAGGTCAGGCGCTGATTCTGCGAGGAGAGTTCGAGCAGTTCCTGCTTCTGCGCCAGAGACAGGCCCGCGTTGTGGGCGATGAGGTAGGAGAGGTCGCGGGCGCCTT
The DNA here is from genome assembly GCA_965365405.1 of uncultured Rhodothermales bacterium. Lineage (GTDB taxonomy): Bacteria > Bacteroidota > Rhodothermia > Rhodothermales > BA12 > CBDUCD01. Next base: position 472 of record CBDUBO010000427.1, read on the forward strand.
CGTAGAGGGCGGGCCGCAGGGGTCGCCCGGCCAGTTCGAGCAGGCGCATGTGCTGCGCGATGACGCGAGCGCGCAGGGCCTGGTCGGCAGGGGTAGCCGTCTCGTCCAGCATCCGGCCGTCGCCGGTGAGGTAACGCTGGTCGGTGTGCACGGTCTGGATCTCGAAGCGCTGCTGGCCGCGCACGACGATGTCGAAGGTGCCGTCGGGACGGGTTTCCACGACTTCCTCGACGCGCACCAGGCAGCCCACGCGCGAAAGGCGGTCTTCTTCGATGAGCACGATGCCGAATGGCACCTTGTCACGCACGCAGCGCCCCACCATCTCGCGGTAGCGCGGCTCGAAGATGTGCAAGGGCAACCGCTCGTCGGGAAAGCAGACGAGGCCAAGAGGAAACAGCGGCAGGTCGGAAAAGGGCGTCATGCGGACACAACAGCAGGGTCGGGATAGACCCCGGCAGGGCGCGTTGGTTTCGCTGCGTATGTGGGTAGTGGGTAGTACGCTCGGCTTTGCCTCGGTCGTCTACGCCCCGCTTTGCGGGGCTTGTAATTGGGTGGATGGGGAGATGGTTGCGTTGGCACCCAACCCTTCTACCCACTATCAACTCTCCACACCAGCGAGCCGCAGCGAGCGTCTACTCACTACCCTCCCGCGAAGCGTACCACAGCAACCCTGCCCCCACCGCCACCAGCGCCGCGTTGAAAAGCGCCACGCCGGGCCGCAGCAACAGCAGCGCGCCCACGCCGAACATCAACCCGAACAGCAGCAGGGTGCCGCCGAGCGTGCGCACGAGCGCCGTACTGAGCGACTGCGCGGGGGCCAGCCCCGTAGCCGCCTGCTGCCGTGCCCACCCCGGCCCGCCCGGACGCACCTTCCGGTAGAACGCGTCCAGCACTGCCTGCGGCTCCGGAGGCGTCAGCACGAGCACCGCCACCCACACCACCGTCGAGAGGCCGACGATGAGCAGGAGCTGCGCGCCAAAGTCGAGCCCGCCGATCCACGCGATGCCGAACACGTTGAGGTTGACCACGAGGCCCGCCACGAAGCCGCCCAGCATGGCCGCCATCTCGGCCCACGCGTTGATACGCCACCAGAACCAGCGCAGAATGAGCACCACCCCCGGCCCCGTCCCGATGGCAATGACGAGCCGGAACACCGTCCGCACGTCGGTGGCGAAATAAGCCGCCACGGCCGCGAGGAGGGTGATGATGACCGAAAAGACGCGCCCCATGAACACGAGGCGCGCCTGCGTCGCATCGGGGCGGACAAAGCGGCGGTAGAGGTCGTTCGTCAGGTAGCTCGCGCCCCAGTTGATCGAGGTGGAGATGGTGCTCATGAAGGCAGCGATGAGGCTGGCCACGACGAGGCCCAGCACGCCCGCGGGCAGAAAGTCGAGCATCATGCGCGGGTAGCCCAGTTCCTTGTCCTCCATCTCCGGGTAGAGCACGAGCGCGGCGAGGGCCACGAGCACCCACGGCCATGTGCGCAAAACGTAGTTGAGGACGTTGAACAGCCACGCTGCCCGCTCGCTCTCGCGCTCGTCCGTCGTCGAAACGAGGCGCTGGATAAATTCGCCGCCGCCGTCGGAGCGCCGGAACGTCCACCATTGCAGGCCCACGTATGCCATGAACGTGGCCGCCGAGATGCCCGCCGCCGCGCTCATCCCCATCCCCAGCAGCCCGTCTCCGCTGAGCGTGAAGGGCGTGAAAGCGAGTGCGTCGAACGTCGTGAGCGCCTGCGCCTTCTCGACCAGCCCCGCCAGCCCGCCCACGCGCGGGTCGGTAACGGCCAGCACGGCCACGAGGATGGCCCCGAAGAGGCCGAGGAAAAACTGGAAAAAGTCCGTCGCCACGACGCCCCACAGGCCCGAAAAGCCCGCGTAGACGAGCACGAAAAGCGACAGGCCGATGACGATGGCGAGCTTGGGATCGAGGCCGAGAAGCGTGTCGCCTTCGACCACGTTCAGGCTTTCCAGGATGCCCAGACCCTGCACCACTTTTACCGCCGCCAGCATGGCGTATCCCATCCCGATGCAGTTGATGGGCACGGCGAACAAAAACGCCTTGATGCCGCGCAGCCAGGCCGCGCTCTGGCCACCGTAGCGCAGTTCGATGATCTCGGCATCGGTGACGACCTCGCTGCGCCGCCACAGCCGGGCAAAGACGTAGATGAGCGCGACGTGCGCAAACAAGAAGCACCACCATTCCCAGTTGCCCGCGATGCCCCGGTTGCCCACCACGCCCGCCACGTAGAGCGGCGTGTCGATGGAAAACGTGGTTGCGGCCATGCTCGTGCCGGCCAGCCACCACGTCAGGTTGCGGCCCGACACGAAGAAGTCCTCCATGGAGCCGGAGGCGCGGCGCGACAGGTACACGCCGAGGGCGAGCGAGGCGACGAGGTAGAGCGCGACGACGCCCCAGTCAATAGCGGCCACGGTACACGAGGTTTAACAACGCCGGCGCAACATACGCGCTTTGCCTGCCCTGCACAGCGGGTCGGGCCAGCCTGTCACGC
>CBDUBO010000428.1:0-2980 GCA_965365405.1 uncultured Rhodothermales bacterium
CCCCACGCAAACGTGCGGAAAAGCTGCTCGGCGTAGAAGTTGTTGCTCTCTTTGTTGACCACCTTGATGATCTCCGACAGCGGCGGCGAGCGGTGCGTGAGCAACGCGTCCATGCCGTCCAGGTCGGGCGCCTTTTCGAGATCGTCCACGTCGTGCAGCGTGGCCGCTACTTCAATGCCCACCTTTTGCAGCGCCTCGCGGAAGGCGTGGACGGCCAGCAGCGTGGGGTTGAGGACGGGCACCTCGAAGGTGGCCGCGTACTGCCGCGCAATGGTGCCGCTGATGTTGACGCGCTCCTGTCCCAGCACGCGGTCGAGGTGCGCCGCGCGTCCGCGCCGCCGGGCGCTCGTCGTGGCCTTGTTCACCACGTCCAGGTACCCCGATGGCGTCGAGGTCAGCACGGGAGCATCGCCCACGCGGCCCGGCTGCAGCCTGATCTGCACCAGGTTGTCGTGATAGGCCAGTCCGCTCGCGCTCACGCCCAGCAACCGGCTCGACTGTGTGGCGATGTAGTCTACGTCCCAGCCTTCGGCGTAGGGCCGGTCGTCGAACGTGTCGTCGTAGCCGATCAGGCGTCCCGCGACGCGGCGCACGCCCTGGGCGGCGAGCGCCTGCGCCCACGCCCGCAGCGGCTCCGGCCCGCCCATCTCGGTCGAGCCGAAGGAAGGGTCGCCCACGCCGCGGATGAGCAGGTCGCCGTCCAGCACGCCATTTTCCTTCCGGCCTCGGAAGAGCAGCTTGGTTTCGTAGCGGTAGTCACCCCCCAGCGCGTCGAGTGCCGTCGCCGTCGTGAACAGCTTCATCGTCGAGGCGGGCAGCATGGCCAGGCCGGGCGCGTGTGTGTACACGGGCTCGCCTGTGCGCGCGTCTGCCACGTAGATGGACCAGATGATGGGCCCCTCGCCCTCCTGGTCCAGGATGGCTTCGATCCGGGCGGCCAGTTCGGGCGGGGGGGTCGCGCCGGAGAAGGCGAAGAGCAGGACGAAGAGAAAGGCGAAGCGCGGGCGCATGGGCAGAGGGAACGGATAGGGGCTTTATAGCCGGAAGCGCGGGCATCGTGTCCCCGGGCACGTCTCTGGAACACGTCCCATGGGGGTGTGTTGCAGCAGCGTTACAGATGTTTTGCCCATGTCCACCACCTCTTCCGGCCGCCGTGCCACCTCCCGGACTGCGCGCCGTGGCCCGCGCCCCTCGGCCCCCGGACGCCTGGTGTTCACGCGCCGCAACTACGTGTTGCTCGGCCTTGCCCTGGCCCTCATCGTGGTCGGCTACGCTATTATGCGCGCAGAGAACGAGGTGGACGGGTTTCTATCGCTCTACGTGGCTCCCCTTCTGATCCTCGGCGGCTACCTCGAAGCCATCTACGCCATCCTCTGGCGTCCCCGCGCCGAACCTACGCCCTGAGCCGGACGCGCCTGCCGCTTCTGGCCTGCAACCCCGCCCTACCCGGACTCTCACCCCTCGTCCGCCGCGTGGTGATGCCCTGGCATCTCAACCGTTCTAACACGCAAGACGAATGGAGTCGCTGTCTCATCCCTTTCTCGAAGAAAGCGTCCGGTTGCTGCTGGAGGCACACCGGCACGAGCACGCTGAAACGGTGGTGACGCACCTGCGCGAGCAGCTTCACCAGATGGAACAAGAGGTGCTGGACGCCGCCGCGCACGAGCAGGCGCGCATGGCCGAGGAACTCCACGATGGCCTGTGCCAGCGCCTGACGACGCTCTCCGTCATGCTGGCCACGCTTCAGGCGCGCCTGGCGCATGTGGACGATGCGCAGGCGCACACCCTGCTCGACCGCGCCAACAACCTGACGCGGCAGGCCATCCAGGAGACGCGCTCCCTGGCACACAGCCTCTACCCCGCCGTGCTGGGCGAGGACGGGCTGGCCGGCGCCTTGGCCGGGCTGGCACGCAGCATCGAAGAGGCGCATGGCTTGCGCTGCACTTTCGAGATGCCCACGCCCGTGCAGTTCTACGATCAGAGCCGCGGGCGCCACCTCTACCGCATCGCGCAGGAGGCGTCCTCGAACGCCATCCGGCACGGCCTGCCTTCCGCCCTCGCGTTCCGGCTCGACCACGCCGATGGCGTGCTCACGCTCACCATCGAGAACGACGGGGCCACCATCGACCCGCACGTTGTCGAAGAAGGGGGCGGCATCGGGCTGCGCACCATGCTGCGCCGCGCCTCGGTGATGGGCGGCACGCTGTCTGTGCGCGCCCGTGCGCCGCGCGGCACCATCGTCACGTGCCACCTGCCGTACGTCGAGCCCATCGAGTAACCCCACCGAACATGCCTGCCCTTTCGCGCCTGCTCGCGCTTCTGCTCCTGCTGCTGTGCGCCACAGCGGCGTCCGCACAGTCCGGCCCACCGCCTGATTCGGCGCAGGAAGCGCTGGCCCACGCCGAACGCGCCTGGCTGGCGGCCTACACGGAGAACGACCGCGCGGCCATGGCCCGCTTTCTCGCAGACGGCTTCACCATCACGTTTCCCAACGGCGTGGTGCAGACGAAGGACGACGTGGTGGCCGGGCTTGCCCCCGGCACCCCGCCTTCTGATTTACCCGCGCACTACACCGAGAACCGCACGATCCGCCTTATCGGCGGCACGGCTATTCTGACGGGCATCTACGTCAGCCCGCGCCCCGACGGCTCGGAGGGGCGGATGCGCTACACGGACACGTGGATGTGGCTCGACGGACGCTGGCAGGTCGTCGCCTCGCACCTGTCGCAGGTGGAACGGTAGGAGTTCAGCGCCCTTCCTGCTCCTTGAACCACGCCACCGTCCGGCGGAGGCCTTCCTCCACGTCCACGGCCGGCTCCCAGCCCAGCGTCGCTTTCGTGTGCGCGTAGGAGAGCACGCTGCGGCGCTGCTCGCCCGGCTTGGCCGGCACGTGCTCTTCGGGGATGTCCGCCCCGGTGTGCGTGCGGATGGTGCGGAAAAGCGTCACCACGTCCGTCTCGACGCCCGTGCCCACGTTGAA
>CBDUBO010000429.1:0-2978 GCA_965365405.1 uncultured Rhodothermales bacterium
GTCAAGTACGCCGCCTACACACCCTGCTTCCGGCGCGAGGCCGGTTCGTACGGCAAAGACGTGCGCGGCCTCAACCGCTTGCACCAGTTCGACAAGGTGGAACTCGTCCACTTCGTCCGCCCCGAAAACAGCTACGACGCCCTCGAAACGCTGCGCGAGGACGCCGAGCGCCTGCTGGTGAAGCTGGGCCTGCCCTACCGCCGCCTGCTCATGTGCACGGGCGACATGGGGTTCACGCAGGCCAAGAAGTACGACCTGGAGGTGTGGAGCGCCGGCCAGAACCGCTGGCTCGAAGTGTCCTCCATCTCCAACTTCGAGGCGTTCCAGGCGCGCCGCGCCAACATCCGCTACCGCGACGCGGACGGCCGCCCGCAGTTCGTGCACACCCTCAACGGGTCGGGGCTCGCGCTGCCCCGCATTGTCGCCGCCCTGCTCGAACAGGGCCAGCAGTCCGACGGTACCATCCGCCTGCCCGAAGCCCTGCACCGCTACACCGGCTTCTCGCAGATCGGGTAAGCCTACCTACGCCGCGTTGGGCACCGGAATCTGTGCCAGTTGGATCGAGCCTAGGTCTACCCGCTCGCTCGCGTGCTCGACGGTGATCCCGATCACCAGACCGTCGGCATCGAAATCCAGCACGACATCTGGAGCCACCTCGGCGGCATCCGCGCCTGGCCCTTCACGCAGCGAGATAAAGAGCGTGTCTGTGTCGGGGTAGTACTCGAATCTCATGGAGAGGGGCGGAAGGAGCGATCAGGAAAGGCGTTGTGCAGCGTTTCGCCGTCGGCGAGCGTGACCACGCGGAGGTACTTGCCCAGTTCCGGGATAAAGCGCCAGAAGCGTATCCGCCCGTCCGGCTGTGTTTCGCGGGCTTCCGGCTCTCGCACGGTACGCTCGCACCATTCAGGGGCGATGTAAGGCCGTTCGCCGAGTACCCGCCGCTTGAAGTATTCCGTGTGGCGCATGAGGCAAGGTAACAACCCGACGGCACCCTGCGCCTCCCGGAAGCCTTGCACCGCTACACCGGCTTTACCCACCTCGGATAGCCGCTGCGGACACGGGCCGTGAGGTCAGTGCCCCAACGCCAGCTCCGCGCCGGGCTTGTGGTGGATGCCGACGCGGTCCAGGAGGGTGGCGCTGGCCGCGTTGAGGCCCACCACCTCGACCGCGACGCCGCGCTTGCGGTAGCGCAGCACGGCTTTGTCCAGCGCCGCCACCGCCGAGGCGTCCCACAGGTGCGCCGCCGTCAGGTCTATCACCACGCGTTCGACGGTTTCCTGGAAGTCGAAGTGCGCCAGGAAGCCTGTCACCGTCACGAAAAACAGGTTGCCGTGCACGGCGTGCGTGCGCGTGCGGCCGTCGGCGCTGAGCGTGCTTTCGATAGAGGCCACCTCGGCCACCTTGCGCGCAAACAGAAGCGCGCTCAGCACGATGCCCACGAACACGCCGATGGCGAGGTCGTGCGTATAGAGCACCGTGCCCACCGTCACGCCCATCACGAGCGTTTCGCTGAACGGCACCTTGTCCACGCGCAGCGAAGCCCAGTCGAACGTGCTGATGGAAACCATGAACATCACGGCCACGAGCGCGCCCATCGGGATGAGTACGAGCCAGTCCGACAGTACGAGGATGAAGAAGAGCAGCAGCGCGCCGGCCGCGAACGTCGAGAGGCGGCCCCGCCCGCCCGACTTCACGTTGATGACGGACTGCCCGATCATGGCGCAGCCGGCCATGCCGCCAAAAAAGCCCGCCACGATGTTGGCGATGCCCTGCCCCCGCGCCTCCTGGTTTTTGTCGCTCGTCGTGTCCGTCATCTCGTCCACGATGGACGCCGTCAGGAGGGACTCGATGAGGCCGACAAGCGCCAGCGCCAGCGCCACGGGGAAGATGATGCCCATCGTTTCCATCGTGAAAGGCACGGCAGGCAGGCTGAAAAAGGGCAGCGTGGTGGGCAGCGCGCCCATGTCGCCCACGCTGCTCAACCCGCCGCCCGTCAGCACCACCACGACGGTGAGCACCAAGATGGCGACGAGCGGAGACGGCACGGCCTTGGTCATGCGCGGCAGCAGGTAGATGATGGCCAGTCCGGCGGCCACGACGGCGTACATCGCCCACCCGGCCCCCACGAAAAGGGGCAGCTGCGCCAGAAAAATGAGCAGCGCCAGCGCGTTGACGAAGCCGACCATCACGGGCCGGGGCACGAACTTCATGTAGCGCCCCAGCTTGAACAGCCCGAACACGATCTGAATGACGCCGGTGAGCAGGGTGGCGGCCAGGAGGTATTCGAGGCCGTGGTCGCGCACGAGCGTCACCATCACGAGCGCCATCGCGCCCGTTGCCGCCGAGATCATGCCCGGACGCCCGCCCACGAACGCCGTCACCACGGCAATGCAGAACGAGGCGTAGAGCCCGACTTTCGGATCCACGCCCGCGATGATCGAGAACGCGATGGCCTCGGGGATGAGCGCGAGCGCCACGACGACGCCCGCCAGCAGGTCGGCCCGGACGTTGGAGAACCACTCGGCGCGGAGCGTGCGGGTGCGGGCAAAGGAGAGGCCGTAGCGGCGGTCCTCCAGAATGGAACGGAGATTCAAGTGGCTATTCCGGGACAGGAGCCGCGCGGGGCGGGCGACTCGGGCGAAGCAGGGGACGATGGGGGCACCCCAACAAAAAAGACGTGGGGCGTCCCACGTCTCGGCGGCGGGCGGCAGCATGGGTTCGCTGCCACCGCGATCGGACTGCAAGATACCAGCCAACCTTTCCGCTGCCCGCAACCTTAGCCCTGCCAGGGTGCTGGAAGCGCTTCTCTTAACGCAATACAGATCCACCCCGCCGCCTACCGGTCTGATCGGCAGAAGCACCCGCGCGGGGTTGGCCGCCACAGTGGACGGCGGGCACAGGCTTTGTCCTACCTGCGGCAGCCCCCTTCCGCGCGTAGAGGTAAAGGCCCCAGGTGCCTCTGCAAGCGCCCTTTTCGA
>CBDUBO010000430.1:0-2973 GCA_965365405.1 uncultured Rhodothermales bacterium
GAGCGTCCTTTTCAACCTCGCCAGCCACCCGATCTCGAGCCGGTCGGCGCCCTGCCCGGCCGCACGGATGTCTCTGTCCAGCACGGCGACCGTCATGTGCTCGCCGTTGCCGAAGCGTCCGGGTTTCGAGAGGGGCAGACCTTCTGCCGCCGCCGCGTTTACGAGCAGGTCGTGGGCGTGGCCGCGAAGCTGCGCGCGATGGGCGTCCTTGTCAGCTTTTACCTTGACGACGAGCTGCGCGCCCTCGCCGGCGCCTTCGATTTGCAGGTAAAGCTCGCCCGGCTCGTTGTGCAGCCTGCGGAAGTGCCACGCCATGCCCCAGAAGCCCCCCTGTGCGTTGGGCACGTAGCCCCACCACACGTCCCGCGCGGCGGGGCTATCTCCTGCCGCGAGGGCCATGAAAAAGCCCTGCCACTGCCGCCCACCCCATTGAGAAAAATGCTGACTCTCGAATGCCGCCACCTCGCTGCTCCACGCTTGCAGGTGATCGCGGAAGTCCTGCACGATGGCGTTGCTGCCGTTGTAGGGTTCCAGCACTTTCAGCAAGTCCGCGCGGCCCAGCACGGCGTATGGCTTTTCCTTCTGCAGGTCGTGCGCGTCGCCGGTGCGCACCATGACGGGGTGAACCCGGTCGGGCGTCACGCCTTTTTCCTGGATAAGCGCGCTCTGGTAGCGGGGGACTTGGTTGCCGTGCTCGCCCGTCTCGGTTTTGTCTTCCAGCACGATCCAGCGCTCGCGGGCCGCGTCGCCGCTGTCGAGGCGGATAAGTACGTCCACAGAGCGACGCTGCGTCTGGACTTCTACGCGCGTGAAATTGGCCTCCTGTTCTGGCATGCCGAGGAGGGCTGCCACGAATCGCCGCCCGAGTGCGTGCAGGTTGGGGTCGGTGGCGCGGTGCTGCGCGTCGGCCCACGCGGCCATCCAGGCCAGCATGGCGTCCTGCGCGAGTTCGCTGCGGGCGTGCGAGAAGAGGTTGGGCTTTTCGGTCATGGCATCTGTGCTGAGTGCAGGTAGAGGGGTGAACAGGTTAGCGCGGTTCCACAGGCTCGCCGCGAAGCAGGTTCCAGAGCGCCAGCGCCTCCGCATAGGGCGGCACGTGCTGATGGATGGACGGGAGCCAGCGGGCGCGGAGTACGCCGCCAAGCGACGTCCCGGCGCGCATTTCCGTTGCATCTACCACGTCCCAGGCCGTAGCAAGCGACATGCGCAGCGCCCGGGACAGGAAAGACGACATCGCGTTAGGAAAGCACTGCTGCAACACGTGCATCAGCTGGTACTCGTAAAGGATGTATCCGCGCGTATCGGCCAGCATCGCGTCGAGGAGGGCGTCGGGTTCAAAAGCAGGAAGCGACGCTTCGCCCTGTTCCACAGACCATCTGAACAGCGTGAGCAGCCTCGTGACCTCCTGGTACCGTGCCGGAGGATGGGCCTCCAGCGCAGCGCGTAGCGGGCGCCCTTCGTAGCCAGCAGGAAAGTGCCCTTCTGCCCAGCGATATCGGAAAAGCACGTATGGCTCCGCCTCACACTCAATCCAGGCGACATACCACGGTGTGTCGTCACGAGAGCGGACAACGGTGGCGAGCGCGTCCGGGCAGGCGTGCGCCGGGCCACTCCACTCGTGCAGGCGGTCGAGGTTCGGGTTGGAGGCGTTCATGGGCGGCGACCTGGTGATGGATGCCCCAAGTCTAAACACCTCCGTTTTCTGAGCGGAAGTCAGGCTTCCGCTTTGCGCGTGTCCTGACTCTCCGCGCCGTACAGCATCTGCGTGGCGCGGGCCTCGGCGGCAATGCGGGCGCGCAGCGCGGGCGGGTCGAGCACTTCCACACGCGGGCCAAAGCTGCGGACGAACGCGGCGATTTCGTCCAGGCCCGCCACCTCGAACGAGACGACGAGTTCGTCCCCTTCTTGTTCGATGAGCTGCGTGCGGTGATATCGTTTGCGCCGGAAAGAGGCCGCTGCCTCGGGTGCCACGCGCAGCCGGACGACTTCCACCTCTTGCCCGGTAAACGCGCTCAGGCTGTCGGCAAAGTGTGCCTGCACGTCGAAGTCGGCGGGGCGGGTGGCGCAGCGGCCCGTGGGCGCGCACGCGGTGATAGAGGCAACGGTGAAGTTGGGTACGTGCCCGCTTTTCACGTCGCGTCCGACGAGCAGCCACGTCGAGCCGCGCAGCGCAAGTGCATACGGTTCGACGCGCTTCTGGCGGCGCACGGCGCCATTCGCCCTGCGGTAGTCTATCAGCACCTCAACGCCGTCGCGGATGGCGTGGTGGAGGGTTTCGAACACGCCGGCATCAAGTTCGGCCACGGGCTGGCCGCCAAAGCTCCACTGCTCGCCCAGCAGAAAGGGTTCGAAGCTGTCGGGCTCGGCGAGGGCTTCGAGCCGCTCGCCCAGCAGGCGTGCTCGCCGCGCCAGCGGCGTTGGTTCGAGCGCTTCGGCGGCCAGGCGGCAGGCCAGCAGCAGGATAAACCGGTCGTCGTCCGTCAGGGAAAGTCCGGGGTCGAGGGGGGGCGAAGCGTCAATCCAGAACACCTTGCGCCGCCCCCGGCGCCGCTCGCGCACCTCCACGCCGCTGCCGCGCAACCGGGCCAGCAGCGCCCGGACCTGCCGGGGCGTCACGCCCAGTCCGGCGGCCATGTCGCCTGCCGTCATTTCCCCCGAACGGCGGAGCAGGCCGTGCAGGCGCTGAAGCGATGTCGAGGCAATCATGCCGGGTGGTTTCGGTGGGGAGGAGGCTGGGCCCGGTCGTAGCGGTTCGGGGCGGAAAAAAGGGCGCGGCTACGCCCTCGCGCAAAAAGATGCGGTACAGGCGCCCGCTTCGTGCCTGCATGGCGCGGCGCACCGGCAACCAGGACGCGTCGTTCAGGCCATCGGCGGCGGGGTGCCGGAAACGGAATCCAACCTCTGATCTCCAACCTCCGTCACCCCAGCATCCCCACGATGCCCGCGCGGATCATGGCAACCGAGATGGCGGCC
>CBDUBO010000431.1:0-2963 GCA_965365405.1 uncultured Rhodothermales bacterium
GGCAGGCGGCGCCCGCTGCCGACCTCCGCGCGGCGGTGTCGGCGCGCACGCAGCATCAGCAGGGCAGGCGGCGCGGCGAGCATTACGTCGCCGAGGTCGCCGTGCCGTGGACGTATCTGGGCGGCCCGCCCGCGCCGGGCGCGGCGTGGGGCCTCACCGTGGGCCTCGTCAACCGCGACGCTGCCGGCCAGCTCACGCGCGAATGGGTGGCGGGCACCGATGTCGCCCGCCCCTCGACGTGGCTCCGCGCCACCTTTCGACGGTAGTACCTGGCACGCACCCCTGCACCATCCGCTATCTCACCATGCCTTTTTCCCGCACCTTGCTCTGGGCGCTGCTGGCCTTTCTGACCCCGGTGCCGGCGGCGCACGCGCAGACGGCCTACGCCAACCCGGTAATCGGGCGGCTGGGCGTGGCCGATCCGTTTGTCCTGAAGTGGAACGGCGAGTACTACCTCTACGCCAGCGGCGACCCCATCCTGGCCTTCCACTCAACGGACCTCGTGACGTGGACGCCGCTCGCGCCCGTGCTGGCGAGCAGCAGCAGCCCGGACGCCTGGGACGGCGCCGACGTGTGGGCCCCCGAAGTCGTCTATCGCAACGGGCTGTTTTACCTCTACTACACCGCCTCGCGCGCTTCTGCCGACTGGCGCGTGGGCGAGATGGCGCGGCGCGTGGGCGTAGCCGTAGCAGACAGCCCACGCGGCCCCTTCGTGGACGCCGGGCACCCGGTCACGCCCGGTTGGGCCATTGACGGGCATGTATTTCAGGACCCCGACGACGGCGCAGAGTATCTGTTCTACAGCTACCTCTACGAACCCCGGCTGCCCGGCGCGGGCCTCGTCGTGGATCGGCTGCTGGCTCCCGACCGGGTGGCAGGCCTGCCCGCGCACGTGACGCGCGGCTCGGAGGCGTGGGAGGATAAGGACGGCGATCCCGGCAACGGCAGCTTGCGCTATACCAACGAAGCCCCGACCGTCCTCAAGCGGGACGGGCACTACTACATGATGTACAGCGGCGGCTCGTGGGACCGGCCCACGTACGCCCTCGCCTACGCCACCGCCGACGCCGTCGTGCCGGGCAGAGGGCTGGACGGGCCGGGCTGGGCCAAGGTGGTGCCCCCGATTCTGCGCAGCACGCCCCTTGTCGAGGCGCCCGGCCACAATGCCGTCGTCAAGGCCCCCAACAATGTGGATGACATCACGGCCTACCACGCCCGCGTAGTGCCTTTCGCCGACCCCGGCGACCGGCAGACGTTTATCGCCCGGCTGTTCTGGAATGGCGACCGGCCCTTTCTCGCGCCGCCCTCGCGCGGCCTCCAGCCCGCCCCCGACCGTCCCCTTTTCGCCGACCGTTTCGACCGTCCCGACGGCCCGCTCGGCGCGCCCTGGCAACTAGCCGGCGGCACCTGGCGCGTCGAGGGCGGATCGCTGCGCGCCGCGCCGGGGCAGGCGCTGGTGCCCGCCGCGCCCTTGCACCATTACGTGTTCGAAGCCAACGTCAGGATCGCCTCAGGCGCGGCGGCAGGCGTGGTGGCTTTCTACGCAGGCGAAGGCGACCGCGTTGACGTGTGGCTCGACCCGGCCCGGCGGGCACTCGTCACCACGGGCACCCGGGGCGGCGCGGCGCTGCCCGAAAGCGCGACCTCCCTGCCCGATGGTTTCCGCTTCGACGTGTTTCACCAGATCCTCGTCACCAAAAACGCGGCCACGCTGCGCGTCGCGCTCGACGGCGTACACGCGCAGCAGCACACGCTGCCAGCCGCCGGCGCGGGGCAGGTGGGTGTGCAGGCGCGCGGCGGCGCGGCATTTTTCGACGGCCTTGCGCTGACACCCTTTTTCGAGGACTTCTTCAACGGCCCCGACACCTCGTGGGACGTTAGAGGCGGCGCGTGGATGGCCGACGAAGGCGCGCTCCACCAGGGCGCGGGCGGCGCCGACCGCTACCTCGCCCTCAAAGGCGACGCGGCGTCGAGCTACGAAATCGAGGCCAGCGTCCGGTTCCGCAACGAGGAATCCGTGAGCGCGACGGCAGGCATCGCCCCTGCCGCGGACGCAGGCGGCAGGCTCGTGCTGGCCGGCTTCGACCGAACCATCTGGCCCTACGCCCGCTTCCACGTACGCTACGTCGTGGATGGCGCGGTAGCGGGGCACTTCACGACGGGGTTGCCGCGCGGCTTCAGCTACGACGCCTTCCACACCATCCGCGCCGTCCGGCAGGGCGACGCCTTCACGTTTTTCCTCGACGGGCAGGAAATGGCCTCGGCGCGCTTCGATGTGGGCGAAGCGCGGGCGGGCCTCTACACCGAAGGCGTGCGCGCTGCCTTCGACGACGTGCGCGTCAAGCGCGTCGTGGTGCCGCGCAACCCCGTGCTCGACGGCAGCTTCGAGGCCGAGCTGTGGGAAAGCGCCGACGGCGTGGCCCGCGTGCCGTGGCAGCTGGGCGGTGCGGCCTCCGTCGTGGTGTGCTGCGCCTACGACGGCATCAAGCGGCTGCGCCTCGCGGACGGCGGGCAGGCGGTGCAGACCGTGGGCGGCTTGGAGCCGGGGACGTACACGCTGCACGCGTGGGCCGTGGGCGCGGGCAATGAGGCCCGCGCCGTCGTGCGCGTGCAACCGGCAGGCGGCGACGCGGTCGAGGCTACTGCCAGCAGCGCCGCCTGGCAGCACGTCACCTTACCCTTCGAGGTGCCACGCGGCGCGCGCACAGCCACCATCACCCTCGTCGGCTCCGGCGGCCCCGGCGCCAGCGTCGCCCTCGACAACGTGTATATCGTCCGGCAGTAGCGCTGCCCTTTCTCCCTTACCGCTTCTTTCCCCGCTTGCATGAGACGCTTTTCATCCGCCCGGCTCGCCCTGTTCTTTGCGCTCCTGACCGCTGCAAGTGTGCGGGGCGTCTCGGCGCAACCTGCCGCCATCCCCCTGCCCGAGCACCCCAACCCCAACTGGATGCGCCCCGCGTGGC
>CBDUBO010000432.1:0-2957 GCA_965365405.1 uncultured Rhodothermales bacterium
AACTCCATCGCCGACCTCTTCTACATGGCCGACGTGCTGGGCAAGCAGCCGCGCCCGAAGGGTAAACGCCTCACCATCCTCACCAACGCGGGCGGGCCGGGCGTGCTCGCCACCGACACGCTCGTGCAGGGGGGCGGCGAGTTGACGCCGCTGTCGGACGAGACGGTGCAGCGCTTCAACGAATTCCTGCCCGCCGCGTGGAGCCACGGCAACCCCGTGGACGTGCTCGGCGACGCCGACGAGGAGCGCTACGCGAAGGCGCTTCAGGTAGCCGCCGAGGACGAAAACAGCGACGGCCTCCTCGTGGTGCTCACGCCGCAGGACATGACCGACCCCACGCGCACGGCGGAGCGCCTCAAGCCGTACGCCCAGAGCACGGGCAAGCCCATTCTGGCCTCGTGGATGGGCGGGGCCTCCACGCGCGCGGGCGACAGCATCCTCAACCGCGCCGGCATCCCCACCTTCCAGTACCCGGACACGGCGGCGCGCGTCTTTAACTACATGTGGCAGTACAGCTACAACCTGCGCGGCATCTACGAAACGCCGACGCTGGCCGAAGAAGCCGCGCCCGACCGCGAGGCCGCCCGGCAGCTGCTCGAAAGCGTCCGCGCCGAGGGACGTGACCTGCTGACCGAGTACGAGTCCAAAAAACTCCTCGCTGCCTACGGCATCCCCGTCACCGTTACGGAGCGTGCCGCCACGGCGGACGAGGCTGCGGCCATTGCCGACAGGATGGGCTACCCCGTCGTCGTCAAGCTCGACTCGCGCACCATCACGCACAAGGTGGACGTGGGCGGCGTCAAGCTCAACCTCCGCACGCCGGACGAGGTGCGCGCCGCCTACGACGCCATTCGCAACAGCCTGGAAAGCCTGGGCAAGAGCGACGCCTTCGACGGCGTGACCGTGCAGCCCATGGCCAAGCTGGGCGGGCTCGAAGTGATTCTGGGCTCCAGCCTCGACGCGCAGTTCGGGCCCGTGGTGCTGTTCGGGTCGGGCGGATCGCTCGTGGAGGTGTACCGCGACCGCGCCCTCGCCCTGCCGCCGCTCAACACGACGCTGGCGCGGCGCATGATGGAGCAGACGAAGATTTACGAAGCCCTCAAAGGCGTGCGCGGGCAGCAGGGCGTGGACCTGGACGCGCTCGAACGCCTCGTCGTGCGCTTTTCGCAACTCGTGGCCGAGCAAAAGCTGGTCAAAGAACTCGACATCAACCCGCTCCTGGCTTCTTCGAGTGGCCTGCTCGCGCTCGACGCGCGCGTGGTGCTGCACAGCGCCGACGCCGACCTGGCCGCGCTGCCGCGCCTGGCCATCAGGCCCTACCCGCGCCAGTACGTGCGCCCGTGGACGATGAAGGACGGGCGCGAAGTGACCATCCGGCCCATCCGCCCCGAGGACGAGCCACTTCTCGTCGCCTTCCACCACGACCTGTCCGAGCAGAGCGTGTACATGCGCTACGCGGGCGTGATGAAGCTCCAGCAGCGCGTGGCACACGAACGCCTGGCGCGCATCGCCTTCAACGACTACAGCCGCGAGATCGCACTCGTTGTCGAGGTGGAGGGCGAAAGCGGCGCGACCGAAATTGCCGCCGTGGGCCGCCTGCGCAAGCTTTTCGGCACCAACGACGGCGAGTTCGCCATGCTCGTCTCCGACCGCTACCAGCGGCAGGGGCTGGGCACCGAGGTGCTGGGCCGACTCGTCGAGATCGGGCAGGACGAAGGGCTCAGCCGCATCGTGGCCGACATGCTGCGCGAGAACACGGCCATGCAGCGCGTCTCGAAACGGCATGGCTTCGAGATTGTGGGCGAGCTGGACGACTCGATGGTGCGTGCCGTAAAGGTGCTCCGGACATGATCACGATTGTGCAGGGCGACATCACGCGGCAAAAGGTGGACGCCATCGTCAACGCGGCCAATACCTCGCTGCTGGGCGGCGGGGGCGTGGACGGGGCCATCCACCGCGCCGCGGGACCGGAACTGCTCGAAGCGTGCCGGAAATTCCCTGAGGTGCGGCCCGGCGTGCGCTGCCCCACCGGCGCGGCCCGGCTGACGCCCGGCTACCATTTGCCCGCGCGCTACGTGATCCACACCGTCGGGCCTGTGTGGCGTGGGGGCAGCGAGGGCGAAGCGGAACGGTTAGCGGCCGCGTACCGAAACAGCCTCCTGCTGGCGCGAGCCTTCAAGGTGCTATCCATTGCGTTCCCCGCGATTTCGTGCGGCGTGTACGGGTATCCGCACGATGAAGCGGCACGCATCGCCGTCGAAACCATCAGATCTACGCCCGAAGCACCGCCCGACGTGCGGTTGGTGGCCTTTGGTAGCGATGTGGCCGCCGCGCTTCAACACGCCCTCGATCATGCCTGACGGGGATTTCGACCTCTCCACCCTCGCGCCCGCCGCGCCCTGCTTCAGGACGAGTGCCGAGGTGCTTCCCCTGCTGGAAAAGGCGTGCGCAGCCCGCCCGGATGTGGCGCGCTTGGAAACCATCGGCACGAGCGAGGAGGGGCGGCCCATCGCGGGCGTGATGATGGGGCGCGGTTCGCGCGCCGTGAGCCTCATCGCCGGCAACCACGCCGACGAGCCCGTGGGGCCGGAAACACTCCGAACGTTCGTGCTGGGCGTGCTGGCCGCGCCCGAAAAGTTTGGCGATTTGCTCTCGGCCTTCACGTTTTACGTGGTGCCCCACACCAACCCGGACGGCGAATGGGGCAACGGGGCGTGGATCGAGAAATGGCCCGACGCGGCGGCGTTCATCCTGCATCAGCAGCGCGAAAAGCCGGGGCGCGACCTGGAGTTCGGCTTTCCCGACCTGCGGGTGGAAAACAGGGCTGTGGCAGACTTCCTGCGGCCCGGCGCGCCCTTCGCGTTACACGCGAGCCTGCACGGCATGGCCTTCGCCGAGGGTGCGATGCTGCTCATCGAGCGGCAGTGGGCGGGCCGCACGCGCGCGCTGCGCCAGGC
>CBDUBO010000433.1:0-2957 GCA_965365405.1 uncultured Rhodothermales bacterium
GGGCAGCGCGCAAACCGGTGCAGCTTGAGCGCCGCGCGCGTTATGCAGCGTGACGCAGCCGGTTGGCGTGGTCAGCCAGGTCCTTCATCGAGGACATCTGCCGTGCCGTTCCAGGCCACTTCTCGCGCCAGTGGGCCACCTGCTGCCCTCCAATCACTACCTCTATGCCTGCTTCGGCTAACGGATCGAGCAGGTGCTCGGTCTGGAACGCTACTGCTCGCTCGTCCAGTGGAGCGGTAAAGGAAATCCATGTCAGCGCCGGACGTTGCGCTTCGACGGCGTGCATGAAGGCGACCGGCGGGGTGTTGGGGCCCAGGTTGATCTCGTGGTATCCCGATGCCGCAAGTACGGCCGCAGCCATCAGGTTGGGCAGCAGGTAGGGGTCGCCCGAAGGGCCGCCACCCACGGCAGTAGGGGCCTCGGGGCCGGGCGCGGGTAGGAGCAGACGAATCTGGCTGAGGGCTTCAATGCACAGCGCGGTAGCCATGTGCTCTACGTAAATCCCATCTGGACGCTGCTCCCATAGCCCCCCCACGCGCGTAAGCGCCTGTGTTACCGGCCCATCGAACAGTTCTGCAAGCGGCGTTCCATCCAGGTACTGTTGCACGAGCACGCCCCGGACGCTTGCCGCCGCGCCGCGCTCCAGCAGGGTAAACAGCAGGTCGGCGGTAAGCGCGCCCTGCCGCATTTCAGCCGGTAAACCGGCCACGTCCGGCAGACCGATCAGGTCGGGCCGCTGCACGCGCATACCCTGCGACCGGATAAAGCGTAGCGCCTCCCGGAGCCCGATGCGCCGGTGGCCGCCCGCCGTGCGCGTCACCGCGATCAGCTCATCATCCACCCACCGTTTGATGGAGGACTCGCTGACGCCTACCACTTGCGCGAGCTCTTTGGGAGAAAACGTCTTCGTGCTGATGGCTTCCATGCAGGGTGCGGAGCGGCTGTGGTGAACGAAAGGTGCGAGCAGGAGACGGAGCCGGGCAATGTGGCTGCTTGTAACGAGCCATCAACGCCTCCTGAAAATGGAACATGAACGATTTGAACGTTTTGCACGGTATGAACGATAAGGAGGTTTCCCCTGAAGCCTCCCTTCGGATCAACAACCCTACCAAACCAAACCGGTTACACCCATGAAACACCCCATGCGCCTGTTGAGCATTGCCGCGGCCACACTGGCCCTCTTGCTGCTCACCCTCGTGCCTGTGCAGTTGCAGGCTACGGATGCTCGGAACGCCCCTGCACTCCAGGCCAGTACCGACAAAGACCTCGTCGAAACCGCTGTGGCGGGCGGCTTCAACACGCTCGTAGCAGCCGTTCAGGCAGCAGGGCTGGTAGAGACGTTGCAGGGCGAAGGGCCCTTTACGGTTTTTGCGCCCACCGACGAAGCGTTTGCCAAGCTGCCCGAGGGCACCGTCGAGCGCTTGCTGCGCCCCGAAAACAAGGATCAACTGGTGGCCCTCCTCACCTACCACGTAGTAGCCGGTAAGGTGAACGCGAGCGAAGTGGTGCAGCTCGAATCGGCTCCGACGGTGCAGGGCGCCTCAGTTGCGATCAGCACCGGAAACGGCGGCGTGATGATCAACAATGCGCGCGTAACGGCGGCGGACGTGGAGGCGTCCAACGGCATCATCCACGTGATCGACACCGTGCTGATGCCTCCGGCGCACCACTGACCGTTCACCCAGATCAAACAGGTATCTCAATGCAAGACCACACAACCCCGACTGAAACGCGCACCTGGCCCGAACTGGGCATCGGGCTCTACGACCTGCTCACCGGGCGCGGCTCGGAAATCACCTACGAGTTCGAAAGTATGGAGGTGATGGTGCCCAGCCGCACGGGCGCCAGTGCCGAGCACGCGCGCTGGCAGCTAAACGGCAAGCTCAAGATTCGCACCCGCGACGGGCAGACGCCAGCATGAGGCCGCTGCACCCGCTGGATATCAGCGCCGACCTTCGCCTTACTTCGGGCGGCCACACGATTCACGTGAAGGGCGAGAAGGCCCACGTGGTAGTGTCGTTGCCGTCGTTCAGGGCAGGGTCGGCGCTGCTGCGGGCGGGGGCACTGCCTGCCGTCGGTTCGCGGGGGCTCTTGAAGGCGCAGGAACTCCTAAGGGCAGCCGGGCTCACCGTCGAGGTCCAGCTGGCGGGTGTTCCCTTTGCCGTACTCGGTTGCAATGCGCGTCCCGGTGCCATGGCGCGCCTGCTGCGGCTGCGCGCCGTAGAGGTGCGGACGCCTCCCGCGCTCCGCACGGCGCTGCTGACGGCAGGAGTTGCTCTGGCGGCGGGCGGCGTGCTGCGCTGGCTGAAGAAACGTTAGACGCGCCGCTGCCCTCACCAATCCTGCTTTACCTCCATGTACGAATCAGACCTGATCCTCACGTCTTCGGGCGATGGTGCCGGGCACCTGCCTGCCGAGCCCGTTCCCCACTATGAGCGCGCCGACACCTACGGCAGCGTGGCGACGGGCCTGCTGGCCCGCTACGTCAGCCGGACGCTCGAGCTGCTGGGCGAAGACCCGTCGCGGGAGGGTTTGCTGAAGACGCCCGAGCGCGTGGGCAAGTCGCTCCAGTTTCTCACCCACGGCTACGGGCTCGACCCCGACACCATCCTGCGCTCGGCCCTGTTCGAGGAAGATTACTCCGAGATGATCCTCGTGCGCGACATCGAACTCTACTCGCTCTGCGAGCACCACCTGCTGCCCTTTTTCGGCAAGGCGCACGTGGCCTACATCCCCAACGGCAAGATTGTGGGGCTGAGCAAGATTCCGCGCGTGGTGGACGTGTTTGCGCGGCGGCTTCAGGTGCAGGAGCGATTGACGCACCAGATCCGCGAGACGATCGAGCGGGTGCTCTCGCCGCGCGGCGTGGCCGTCGTGATCGAGGCGCAGCACCTGTGCATGATGATGCGTGGCGCCGAAAAACAAAACTCGTTCACCACGACCAGCGCCATGAGCGG
>CBDUBO010000434.1:0-2952 GCA_965365405.1 uncultured Rhodothermales bacterium
GGATAGAGCACTCGCGCTCGCCGAAGTGGAGAACGGTGCCCTGCCCGTCGCCCAGCAGCTGGATTTCGACGTGGCGCGGCTTGGTGACGAACTTCTCCACGTACACGTCGGCGTTGCCGAAGGCCGCCTCGGCCTCCTGACGCGCCGCGTTGAAGTGGCGCGCAAAGTCCTCCTCGCGCTCCACGACGCGCATGCCGCGCCCGCCACCGCCCGCGCTGGCCTTGATAATCACCGGGAATCCCATCTCGCGCGCCACCGAAAGCCCTACTCCTTCCGACTCCACGACGCCGTCCGAACCCGGCACGACGGGCACGCCGGCGGCCTTCATCGTGTCCTTGGCCAGGCTCTTGTCGCCCATGCGCCGGATGGTGTCCGGGCTCGGGCCGATGAACTTGATTTTGTGATCCTCGCAGATGGCGCTGAACTCGGCGTTCTCGCTCAGGAAGCCATAGCCGGGGTGGATGGCGTCCGCGCCCGTGATCTCGGCAGCGGCGATGATGCGGTCAATCTTGAGGTAGCTCTCGCGCGAGGGCGGCGGCCCGATGCAGACGGCCTCGCCGGCAAAGCGGACGTGGAGCGAGTCGCGGTCGGCAGTGGAATAGACGGCCACGGTCTGGAGGCCGTGTTCGTGGCAGGTGCGGATCACGCGCAGCGCGATTTCCCCCCGGTTGGCGATGAGAACCTTTTTCATTGCGGATTTCGGATTGCGGATTTCCTGCGGGAAGCTTCGCTTTTGGATTGGGGATCAGGCGCGGCGTATTTCAATCCGCAATCCGAAATCGCCAATCCGCAATCCCCTCACGCTTCTTCGATGACGAACAGGGGCTGATCGAACTCGACGGGCTGGCCATTCTGCACGAGCACCTGGCGCACCGTGCCGCTCACCTCGGCCTCGATCTCGTTCATGAGCTTCATGGCCTCGATGATGCACAGCACGTCGCCCTTGGCGATGGGCTGCCCCACTTCGGCGAAAGGTGGGGCCTCGGGCGAAGAGGCACGGTAGAACGTGCCCACGATGGGCGCCTTGACGACGTGGCCATGCACGGCCGCCTCGGGGGCCGCTGCGGGCGGCGCAGGGGCGGGAGCCGGTGCGTTGCCAGGCGTGGGGGGCGCGGGCACCGCCGGAGGCGGCGGCGGCATCGGAGCAGGTGGGTACGCCCCCGGCATGGGCATCGCGTAAGGCATTGGAGGCATCGCCTGCGGCATCATGATGGCTGGCGCGTTGCGACGCACGACAATGCGCAGGCCGTCCTGCTCGACCTCCACCTCTTCTATGCCGCTCTCCGCGACGATGCGCAGCAGCTCTCGGATTTCGCTCAGGTTCATGGGGCCTGTTGTTGGGATGAGGAAATGCCTTGGCCTCAGCGTCGGCTGGAAAATGAACCGGGCCGGAAGGGCAGTGCCCCGGGTGGCCCGCAGAATCAGCCGCCGCTGGAGACGCGCGTGATGTAGGTGCCCTCGCTCGTGTTGACGCGAATCACGTCGCCCTCGTTGAGGAACAGCGGCACCATTACCGTCGCGCCGCTTTCGACCGTGGCGGGCTTGGTGGCC
This sequence comes from uncultured Rhodothermales bacterium, assembly GCA_965365405.1. Classification (GTDB taxonomy): domain Bacteria; phylum Bacteroidota; class Rhodothermia; order Rhodothermales; family BA12; genus CBDUCD01. Next base: position 1,552 of record CBDUBO010000434.1, read on the forward strand.
CCCGTCGCCGTGTCGCCCTTGAGACCGGGGTCGGTCTGGGTGATGAGCAGTTCGACGGACGACGCGATTTCGCTGGCGAGCGGCTGGTCGGTTTCGGCGTGGAAAAGAATGTCCACCGTGCCGCCTTCTTTGAGGTACGGACGCGAGGGCACGAGCGAGGCCGGCACCGTGATCTGGTCGTAGGTATCCGTATTCATGAAATGCAGGCCCATCTCGTCCTCGTAGAGAAACTGGTGGGTGCGCCGTTCCACGCGCGCCGTCTCGACCTTTTCGCCGGCACGGAACGTGTTGTCCACCACCTTGCCGTTGCGCACGTTGCGGAGCTTGCTGCGCACAAACGCACCGCCCTTGCCGGGCTTGACGTGCATGAACTCGATGATCTGCCAAAGGTCGTTGTTCCACATGAGCACGAGGCCGTTGCGGAAGTCGCTCGTATCTGCCATACAGGTGCAGCGGGCCGTCAGGCGGCCGTTGTGTTTTCGAAAGGGATGAACCGGCGGGCGCAGTGAAGGGTTGCCGGAGAGGGCACACCGGAACGCCCTGCGGGATGAAGCGGGCAATATAGTCCGCCCTTTTTCGGGGAGTCAACGCAGCGCCCGCCCCGGCCTGCCCGCCGGGGGGGCGTCTTCGCCAAGCCTTCTCTGCTCCCACCCCTCAGCAGCGGCTGTGGCCCCGCCCCGTGCCCACCGGCACGCCATGTTGCAACGGAACGCGCTGTTTTCTTTAGCCTTGCCTGTTACCGGACGATCAGCACGAAACACGACGCGCAAAAAAAAGTCGTGACCCAACCCTAATTCCGGCAGATGCTGCGTAAGGATACAAGTGTCGGAGGCACGGTTTTGCCTCCCCCTCTTCCCAGCCTGCCCGCTTTCGTATGGACTCGATAGACGAAACCGTTCTGGCCGACTTTCTGGCCGGACGCCTTGCGCCGGCACAGCGCGCGCGCGTGGTTCAGCACCTGGCCACCGATGCCTCGGCGCGCGAACTGCTGGCCCTGTCCTACCGTGCCCTCGAAGCGGGACGCGCCGAGGTGGCACCTGCGTCCCTGCACCGCTTGCCGCTGCCGCAGGATCGCCCGGCCCGTCCAGCCGCCGCAGCGCCGCAACTGCGCCTCTACACCCTTGGCAACGTCTCGCGCGCGGCCGCCGTGGTGGCCCTGCTGCTGTCCGCCATCGGGGTGGTGCGCCTCTCGCTCGAACCTCCTGCCGACCAGGTGCGCAACACCGTAGTCGCCCCCGTGGCGGTGCTGGAAGCCCGCATCTCGCCCCAAACGCTGGCCATCACCTGGCGCAGCGTGGCCGGAGCCGACCATTACGAGGTGATGGTCTGGGATCAGGAGGCGGCCCGCGAGGTCGCCTCCGAGCAGGTGACGGTGGAGGGGATGGAGCACCGGTTCCTGCT
>CBDUBO010000435.1:0-2939 GCA_965365405.1 uncultured Rhodothermales bacterium
TCATTTTCCCACAGGCTGTAGGTGGTAAAGCGTGTCTCATCGTCGTGCTGTTGCCACAATTCGAGGTGGTGGCATCCCGGCGAGGCGCGAATGTGAGGTGCCGTTTCCGCAAACAGCGCTTTGAAATCGGAGACGTATTCGACGTGGAACGTCATGTGAACGATGCGGACGAGCATGAAGAGTCGGGTTGGGAATGGCTGGAGGATACGCTGTCTGGAGGGGCCAGTAGCCGTTTTCCAACGGCGCACGCGAGGCAGCGTTGTGGCCCGCAATAGGCTGTATCCAATTCGTGCATACCCTGGGTGTGCACCAGCGAAGGTTTGGCAATCCATTCCGGATTGAATCCGCGCACCAGGTGATTGTCCTCGGGCGGCATCTGACCCAGCAGGTGCAGGGCCTGTCGCGTTCCTGCTGCGCGCATGGAGCGGGGGAGCGCGGCAAGAGCCGCAGGTATCAGCACATTGACGAGAAGGCGAAGACGGGTTTCGCGGCCGATTGCCACGGAATGGTACGCGGCGGCACGCGCAAAGCGGTAATGCACTGTCCAGAAGGGGTCGGGAGTGGCGCTGAGCAGGTCGAAAAAGGTGTCGGGCCGCACCGCACCGAGTAGCATTTCTGCCAGCTGCTGCTGGCGACCGGGACTGAATAGAGTTGTCTGGTGGGCGAGGGCCGCGAACTGCGCGATGCGGAGTTCGGGAAAGTTGGACGGGCGGAGGCGCGCGTATTGCCACGCGAGGGCGTCCATAGGGTGGGTGTCGCGCGGTTGTAGCGCAATGAAACGCGTCCGCAAATCCTCTATACGCGCCCGTGCCTCGGGGCATTCAATAGGCGTGGCATCGTCCGGTAGCAGCCCGGCCATGCCGAAGAGCAGCGCTTCGCGGTCGCGGCTGCTGCGCAGTGTGGCCAGGTCGTGGCGCGAAACCCGCCGCGCAAGTTCGCGCATGGGTTCGGTGTTGGGGCGGTGACCGAGTGCAGCGGCCACATCCTCGTACAAAAGCTGGGCAGGATCGTCCGCCAGTGCGTAGCGCTCGGCCCGGCGTGCGAGGCGCGCTTCGGCGCAGGTACGCAGCCACACCTCACGCTCGGCAGCGGGCACGTGGTGGACACCCCAGGCGCAAGGTCGCGTCTGGGCTTGCCGCGTAAAGAACTGGACGAGCCGCTCGCGCAAGTGGCTGTCGAGGTAGGAAGAAAGCACCAGTTCGGGCAGGGCGGTGCCGTCCGAGCGCACCAGGCTTCCCGTCCACAGGTCGGGGTAGAGGGCAACGTGCAGTACGACGCGGCCGTAGCGTGCATCCCGGTTGTGGCCATGGTCTATCCAGCCGCGCGAGGTGGTGTGGATTTCCACATCGCCAAACCAGACGGTGTCTCCGATGCGCAGGCGGGCGTTGCGAAAGTCAGGCCCGCCGTCCACGTTGAGCGTGCCAGGGTCGAGCACCTGCACCGGCAGCCCGCCTGTCGTGCGAAGCTCGGCAGCGCGCAGGCGCTGGGCCCTCCAGATCTCCTGCACCACCACCTCCGGGACGGCTACCTGGGCAGAAGGCTCGTGCCAGGCGAGGCGTAGCAGGGGTGCTTCGGAACTGTAGAAAAGGGTCGCGGGCACGTTCATGGCGGCGGGCTGAAGGCTCGCTTCCAAGACCCGCGCGCGTGCCGGTTGTAACCCCGACAGGGCAGTTTACTGCAACTGGTCGCGTAGCTGGCGGGCGGCGGACGCTGCGGCCGCGGCGAAGTCGGCACCGGCGGAGGCGTAGAGAATTTGCCGGCTGCTATTGACCAGGAGGGGGGTACCGGCACCGGCTGCTGCCAGCACGCGGCGCGCGTCACCGCCCTGCGCGCCCACGCCCGGCACGAGCAGAGGCAGCGCCGGCGCGAGCCGGCGGATCTGGTTGAGCGCCTCGGCGTCCGTGGCACCTACCACGAGCCCGGCAACGCCCACTGCACTTTGTTGCCAGGCCACGACCTTTTCGACGACATGCTCGAAAAGAAGCTGCCCATCCGCGTGCAGGTGCTGAAAATCGCGTGCGCCGGGATTGGACGTGTGGGCCAGCACGAACGCGCAGCGGTCTGGCCATTCCAGAAAGGGTTCCACGCTGTCAGCGCCCATGTAGGGGGCCACGGTGAGGGCGTCCGCGCCCAGGTGCTCGAATGCTGCCTGGGCATAAAAACGAGCCGTGTTGCCGATGTCGCCCCGCTTGCCGTCCACGACGACGAGGGCGTGAGGTGCCAGCTCGCGTGCGAAGGCCACGGTTTCGTAGAGTACCTCGATGCCCGGCAGGCCGTGTGCTTCATAGAAGGCCGCGTTGGGTTTGTAGGCCGCGGCGTACGGCGCGGTCGCCTCAATGATGGCACGGTTGAGTTCGCGCAGCGCCTCGACGGGCGGCAGGTGCTGGAGGGGGGCGGGCAGGCGTTGCGGATCGGGGTCGAGGCCCACGCAGAGGCACCCCGCGGATACCTGCCGTGCATGGGCGAGCCGGTCGAGAAAAGAAGGCATTCGAGCGTGCTGGTGGCGGCGCGCCAAGGTAGCGCAGAGGAACACGCCCGCGCAGGGCCGGGTTGGGAAAGAGCGCTTCTGGAAGCGCTTTCTGTACCGCTCCAAACGATTTATCACCTCATAGAATGCAGAACGTCAACCTCAGCAAACTCAAGAACGTGTCCGCTCAGGATCAGAAGATGATCGCGGATATCGAAACCATGATGGGGCCGGAGCCCGGCCAGATGGGCTTCGTCAAAAATCTGTTCTGGGGCCGGTTTCGCTCCGACCTCGTCTTTCCCTACCCGCAGCAGCCGGCTGAAGAAAAGGCGAAGTGCGACAAGCTCCTGGTCGAGCTGGAGGACTACCTCAAAAACGAGCACCCCTCGGTGCTGATTGACCAGGAGGAGTACGTGCCCGACTGGTGCTTCAAGCGCCTGTTCGACCTGGGCGTGATGGGCATGACGGTGCC
>CBDUBO010000436.1:0-2939 GCA_965365405.1 uncultured Rhodothermales bacterium
CTCGCTTCTGGCCACCCTCCACCACCGATGACGACGACGCTGTACCTCGCCCGGCACGGCGAGACCGACTACAACCGGCAGTCCATCGTGCAGGGCCGCCGCATCAACAGCCACCTCAACGCCACGGGGCGGGCGCAGGCCGCTGCGCTGGCGCGCCGGATGGCCGCGGTGCCCCTCACCGCGCTCTACGCCAGCACGCAGACGCGCGCGCTCGAAACCGCCGAGGCCGTCGCCGCGCACCACCCCGGCGTGCCGCTCCTGCGCCTGCCCGACCTCGAAGAGATGTCGTGGGGCGTGCTCGAAGGCGAACCCACGTCCGACTACACGCGGCAGGTGTTCACGGACATTTACGCACGCTGGAACAGGGGCGACTACGACGCCCGCGTGCCCGAAGGCGAGTCCATCGTCGAGGTGCAGCAGCGGGCGCTGCGCGCCTACCGCCGCATCCTGGCCGAGCAGCCCGGTGGCACCGTGCTCGTCGTGGCCCACGGGCGGCTGCTGCGCGTGCTGCTGGCCAGCGTGCTGCCCGAATACGGCCTGGCCCGGATGCACGACATCCGCCACGCCAACACGTCGCTCAACCGGCTCGTCGTGGAAGTGGACGGGCAGGCCCGCGCCGACCTGCTCAACTGCACCGCGCACCTGGAGGCGGTGACTGAGGCGATGGTCGAATAGTGGCTGAGCCCATCGTCATATCGAACCGCGCTGCTGCCGAGAATGCCTACGCCGTGCTGGCGCGGCGCGTCGAGGCCGTGCTGCGTACACCCGGCAGAGCGCCCTATGTGTGCATCGAGCAGGCCGTGCCCGCCGCTGAGCCCCTCGCGTGGCTGGCGGCGCAGCAGGGACAGCCCCGCTTCTACTGGCACGCCCGCGGGGCTTTGGACGCCACGGCGGCACTGGGAAGCGCCTTCACGTGCGCGGGCGATACACTCGATTTCGCCGACCTCGCCGGCGTGCTGGTGGCCCTGGGCTCCCAGGCCCGCCTCTACGGCGGCCTCCGCTTCGACGTGCAGCGCCCTCCGGACGGCTCGTGGACGTCGGGACGCGCCTTCCGGTTTACGCTTCCGCGCTTCACCTTTACCCGGCTGGACGCCGACACGGCCCTGCTGGCCGTTCACCTGCGTCCCCGCGCCGACCAGCCGCGCCGCGCCGCCATCGCTGCCCAGATCCGGGCACTCGCTCCTGCGGCTCCGCTTGCCCGCCTCACCCTTCCCCTCCCGCTCTCGCGCGAAGACCTGCCCGACGCCGCGGGCTGGGCCCGCACCGTGCAGACTGCCCTCGACGCCTTCCGGCGGGGCGAACTGCAAAAGGTGGTGCTGGCGCGCCGCGTCACGTTTGGTTTTCCGGCGCTGCTCGACCCCTTTGCCCTGCTGCACCGCTTGCAGGCGGCCACACCGGGCTGCTTCCACTTTCTCACCGAGCACGCGCCCCACGCCACGTTTGTCGGCGCCTCGCCGGAGCGCCTGTTCAGGCTGCGCGAGGGGCGGGTGGAGAGCGAGGCGGTGGCCGGCACACGCCCGCGCAGCGCCCAGGCCCACCACGACGCCGCGCTGCGCGACGAGCTGTTGGCCAGCGACAAAGACCGGCGCGAGCACGACTACGTGCGCCACTTTCTCTACGAGCGCCTTGCTCCGCTTACGCACGGCCTCGACTTACAGGACGCCGAGGCGATGACGCTGGCGCGGGGCCGTCACCTGCGCTCGCGCGTGGCCGGCACGCTGCGCCCCGCCATCGGTCCGCTCGACGTGCTGCGGGCGCTCCACCCCACGCCCGCCGTCGGCGGCACTCCCACGCCCGCCGCGCTCGCTTTCATCCGCGCCGCCGAACCCTTCGACCGGGGGCGCTACGCTGCGCCTGTGGGGTGGCTCTCGCAGGACGCCGCCGAGTTTGCCGTCGGCATCCGGTCGGGGCGCGTCGAGGGGCGGACGCTGTCGCTCTATTCCGGCGCGGGCATCGTGGAAGGGTCGGAGCCGGAGAGCGAGTGGAACGAGATCGAGGGCAAAATCGCCGATTTCGTGGCGGTGCTCGGCCTCGACGTGTAGCCCCTTCGCAGCCAAAACGCCAAGATTGTACGAAGGAAAAAGTGGCTGGAACCGGCCCGCGCGCGGTGCCGTTGGGCGCGAAAAGGGCAAGTCCTGTACGACCAGCTCCCTCTGAACTCCGCCAGGGCCGGAAGGCAGCAACGGTAGGAGGTTGATGCGGTGCGATGCAGGTCGCTTGCCCTTTTTCTTTTTGGGTGATGGGTAAAGGGTGAAGGGTGACTGGTCCGCAGCAGCCTTTCCCATCTACCCGTCACCCTTTATCCTTTACCCCGATGTACGACGCCGTCATCGCTGGAGCCGGGCCGGGCGGCAGCGCCGCCGCCACGACGATGGCCCGCGCCGGGCTGCGCGTGCTGCTGCTCGACAAAAGCACCTTCCCGCGCGACAAGGTCTGCGGCGACGCGCTCTCGGGCAAAACGGTGGACGTGCTGCGTCGCCTCGACGTGCTCGACGCCCTCCAGGCACAGCCCCAGGTGCCGTCCTACGGCGTCCTCTTCAGCGGCCCCTACGGCGACGCCGTCCACGTCCCTTTTTCCCGAACACCCGACCCGGCTAACCCACCCGGCTACGTGTGCGACCGGACAACGTTCGACGCGCTCCTCTTCGACACCGCCGTTCGCAGCAGGGCTGACGTATGGACAGGCGCGACCGTGACCGGCCTGATCCACGAGAAAGATCGGGTGGCCGGCGTGACGGTGCAGCGGGGAGGCCATACCGAAGAGGTGCGCGCCCGCGTGACGGTCGGAGCCGATGGCGCGTACTCGGCGGTGGGCCGGGCGCTCGGCCTCGAACAGCTCGACGAGCGCTACTACAGCGCCGGCCTGCGCGTGTACTATGAAGGTGTGACGGGCTTCGGCGAGGGCAACCCCATCGAACTGCACTTCGTGGACGAGGCGC
>CBDUBO010000437.1:0-2917 GCA_965365405.1 uncultured Rhodothermales bacterium
CCCGCGACATTCAGCTTGGAAGGCTGACGCTCTACCAACTGAGCTACTCCCGCAGTTGGATTGCGGAATACGGTTTCGGATTGTGGATTTAAAGAGACACTTGCTTCTTCAATCCGCAATCCGAAACCGCAAATCCGAAATCAAGAGGGTGGGCAGGGAAGGATTCGAACCTCCGTACTCGTCTGAGAACAGATTTACAGTCTGTCGCCTTTAACCACTCGGCCACCTGCCCGCATGAGCCCGGAAATATATCCCGGCCTGGGAACGCGCGCCACCCGAGGCGGCACGAATTCAACATGAAGAGGCGATAAATCGCCTTTTCGAGCCCGTAGAGGGATTCGAACCCCCGACCCCCTCATTACAAGTGAGGTGCTCTGGCCAGCTGAGCTATACGGGCCTGATCACCCGTCCGTAAAGCCGGGCATCGGCGGAAGATAGCGGCCCGGCCCGACGGGTGTCAACGCGCCTTGCGCCGCTGCCACACCTTTCGCACAAGCCACACGAGCACGAACAGGGTGATGAGGCTGCCCACGATGCGCCCGTAGGCAGCCATCCACTTCTTCACCAAGTCGAGGTTGTCGCCCAGCGCGTAGCCGGCGTACACGATCAGCAGCGTCCACGCGAACGCGCTGGCCGCGGCCAGCAGCGCGGTGCGGCGTGCGTCCATGCGCGCGATGCCAACGGTGAGCGAGATCACCGAGCGAATGCCGCTCAGAAAGCGGTTGAACAGCACCACCCACCAGCCCCACCGAGCTACCCACACGCGGGCTTTCTCGACGCCCTGTTTGGGCACCCACCGCAACCTGTTGGGATCGAGTACGGCCTCGCCTACCCGAAAACCCAGTCCGTAGAGGGCCATGAAGCCCAGCGCGCCGCCCAGCGTGGCCAGCCCGACGACGGGCCAGAAGCTGAGCTTACCGATGCCGACGAGATAACCACCGTAAAGTATCGCTACGTCGCCCGGAATGGGTGGGATCACGTTCTCGCCAAAAGCAATGGCGAGCAGGGTAACGTAGGCCCAGAACACGGGCAACGACTCCATCCACCCTGCCAGGTCAGTGAACATCTCGGCCATGCAAGTATCGAGTTACGCGTACCGAGTGGTAAATGATTGCACGCAGCAGAACAGGTGGGCTGCCGATCTACGCTTCAATAGCGCTTCCTGCTTTCCGCTCGATCAGGCACACCGCGTAGGCGGCGGCCCCGGCTTCGCTACCCACGAAACCCAGGCGTTCGGTCGTCGTGGCTTTGACAGAGACGGTGCCGACACCCATCTCCAGCACAGCGGCGATGGTTTCGCGCATGGCATCTATGTGGGGGCGCAATTTGGGGCGTTGGAGCGCCACAGTCGCGTCCACGTTGGCGATGCGGTAGCCTTCGGCGCGCACGCGGCGGGCCACCTCGCGTAGCAGCTCGGCGCTGTCGGCCCCGCGCCATTCCTCATCGGTGTCGGGGAAGAGCAGGCCAATGTCGCCCAGCGCAGCGGCGCCGAGAAGCGCGTCAGCGAGGGCGTGGAGAAGCACGTCGGCGTCCGAGTGGCCATCGAGGCCCGTTTCGTGGGGAACGGTGACACCGCCGATAATGAGGGGGCGTCCTTCCACCAGACGGTGCACATCGTAGCCAAAACCGACCCGCATCAGGAGGGGGAGAATAGAGGCCAGAGCAGTTGGGCGAGAGCCCAATCGTCCGGCGTGGTGATTTTGAAGTTGCGTGGATTGCCCGGCACGTGATGGACCACGAAACCGGCCTGCTGCACGAGCGCGGCGTCGTCGGTGGCGTCGTGGTCGGCGTCGGCGTAGGCGCTTTCGAGCCAGTCACGGCGGAAGCCTTGCGGCGTCTGGACGAGAAACAGCCCGCTGCGCGGCACGGTTTCCCCGAAGACGCCGCCCTCGGCGCGGCGGACGGTGTCGACCACGGGCACGGCGGGCACAGCAGCTCCGTGCGTGCGGGTGGCGTCCAGCACCACACTGACCAGGCTGTCGCTCACGAAGGGCCGCACGGCGTCGTGCACGAGCACCCAGCGCACGTTTGCCGGCAGCGCCGCGAGGGCGTTTCCGACGGAGGCGCGGCGGCTCGCGCCGCCCTCGACCACGCGGAGCAGCCGGGAAAAACCGTAGCGCTCCAGTTGCGCCCCGAAGGCCTCGCCTTCGCCCGCTGGCGCGGCCACGATCAGACAATCCACTTCCGCGTGCGCGTCGAAGCGGCGCAATGTCTGCACCAGCAGGGGCGCGTCGCCCAGCATCCGACTCTGCTTGCGCTCGCCGCCCAGCCGCGTACCCTGCCCGGCCGCAGGCACGACGACGGCCACAGCGCCTGGCCCTATCTCCAGCGGTGCACGGCCCATCCTACAGAATCAACATCGCGTCGCCGTAGGAGAACAGGCGGTAGCGCTCGCGGATGGCCTCGTGGTAGGCTTCCATGATGAAGTCACGCCCGGCAAAGGCCGACACCAGCATCAGCAGCGTCGACTTGGGCATGTGGAAGTTGGTGATGAGCCGCTGCGTGATGCGGAAGTCGTAGGGCGGAAAGATGAATTTGTCCGTCCAGCCGCTGTCAGCCTTCAGGTGGGCCGTGTCCGCCGTGAGGCTCGATTCGATGGCACGCACCGCCGTCGTGCCCACCGCCGTCACCCTTCCTTTCTGACTTTCCAGCGCCTGGTTCACCTTTTCCGCCGAGGCATCGGGGATGACGAAGCACTCCGAGTCCATCTGGTGCCGCGTCGGGTCCTCGACCTCGACGGGCCGGAACGTGCCCAGCCCCACGTGTAGCGTGACGGGCGCGAGCTGCACGCCCCGCCCTTTGAGGGCGTCGAGCACTTCGGGAGTGAAGTGAAGCCCGGCGGTGGGCGCCGCCACCGCCCCACGGTGCTCGGCAAAGATGGTCTGGTAATGGTCGCGGTCGCTGTCCGTGGCGTCGC
>CBDUBO010000438.1:0-2915 GCA_965365405.1 uncultured Rhodothermales bacterium
GCCGTCTTGTCGGAGATGATGCGGAAGTACGTTTCCTCGTCAATGTCGAGGTGGCGCGTTTTTTCGATCTGGAGCAGTTCGCCTTCGCTCATGCGCCGGACGGCGTCGGAGAGGATGTGGAGCGTAGCATAGTCGCCGTGGTCGAGGGCGAGCAGCAGGCCCCGGCTGAGCAGGAAGTCGCCCAGAAGCACGGCCACCTTGTTTTTCCACAGCGCGTTGATGGAAAGCAGGCCGCGCCGGCGCTCGGCCTCGTCCACTACGTCGTCGTGCACGAGCGTGGCCGTGTGCATCAGTTCTACGAGGGCGGCGGCACGGTACGTCTTCTCGTTCACCGTGCCTACCGTGCGGGCGGCCAGCAGGACGAGGACGGGGCGGATCCGCTTGCCTTTCTGGCGTAGCACGTAGCGCGTGACCAGTTCGAGCAGCTTTACGCGCGAGCGCACGGCCTCGCGGAAGTAGCGGTCGAAGGCGGCTAGGTCTTTCTCCACCACCTGCTGCACAGCCGACAGGCGGACGCGCTGCGCGGCGCGTTCCGGCTCCGGGGGAGAAATGAGGCTGGCGGTGGACATGGGCTTTCAATCTATTTTGAAAGTTCCGCACTATACCATCCCCTGCACCCTTTGTTTGCGGCGATTCGGGGAAAAAATGCAGTGCGCACGGCTGTACTGGGCCGCAGGGGGCGGGGGCTGTTTACAGCGCAGTCCCTCCGCTTGCGGCAGCCTTGCGACGTACCTTGCGCGGCGCTGTTCACCTCCTCCGACGTCCCGTTGCGCTACGCCTTCATCGTCAACCCAGCGGCTCGGATGGGTCGGGCCGGGCGGCGTGTGGAAGCCCTCCAGGCCGCCATCGGTGCAGCAGGGCTCGATGCCACGCTTCACCAGACGGAGAGGCCGCGCCACGCCGTTGCCCTCGCCCGGCAGCTTGCTGCCGAGGCCGACGTGGTGGTAGCGGTAGGGGGCGACGGGACGGTACACGAGGTGGCCGAAGGGCTCGTGGCGGCAGGTGGCACGACGCCCCTCGGCGTCGTGCCCGTCGGTACGGGCAACGACTTCGTCAAGATGCTGAGTCTGCCGCGTGGTCTGGCGGCCGTGGCGGGGATCGCTCACGCCCGCGTCGTACACGCGGATTACGGTGTTGTGCGCTGGCACGAGGGCGGGGCCGGGCGCGAAGGATTTTTCTGCAACGGCCTGGGCGTCGGTTTCGACGCGCAGGTGGCAGCGGCGGCACCGCGTTACAAGGCGCTGCCCGGCGTGGCGGGCTACCTGCTGGCCGTGCTGGAGACGCTGGGACGGTGGCAGGGGCCGGTGGCACAGATCCGGGTGGACGACGGGACTGCCAGGGCGCTGCCACTCCTGCTGGCCGCCATCGGCAACGGCACCACGGCAGGGGGCGGCTTCCGGCTTACGCCCGAGGCCGACATCGCCGATGGCACGCTCGACCTGTGCCTGATCCGCGACGTGCCGCGGCGCCGCATCCTGACGCTCCTGCCCACGGCCCTGCGCGGTACGCACGTCGCCGCGCCCGAAGTCTCGATGGCACGCTTCACGCGGCTCCAACTGACCACCGCCACGCCCGTGGCGATCCACGCCGACGGCGAGGTGCTCACGCGCGCCACACGGCACGTGGAGGTGCACGTCGTGCCTGGCGGCCTGTCCGTGCTTGTCGGCGGGCACCTCACCGGCTCGCCGTCGTTTCCCCGGCCCTGACCTCTTTGCTTCTACCTGGCCCATGCGCCTCCTCGTTTCCGTTCTGCTGCTCACCGGCCTCGCCGCGTGTAGCGCGCCCCGCCCTGCCGAACGCGGCGACACGCTGCCGCGCCCCGCGCCCACCGACGTTGACCACGGCGACTACGAGACGTTCGATCCCGGCCGCTACCCCGACGCGCCCCCTACGGCTCCCGCCCCTGCCGACTCGCTCGTGCACGACGTGCCTCCGGCCCTCATGGACGGCAAAGGTGCTGCTGCCACGGGCTCGGGGGTGGTGTACGCGGGGCCCGGCTACCGCGTGCAGGTGTTCCAGTCCACTGACAAAGAAGCCGCCGACCGCAAGGTGAACGAGGCCGTGGCGTGGTGGCGGCGCTCGGCGTCGCGCCTCGACCTGGGGGGCACGCCGGAGGTGTACACGGTGTACCGCGCGCCCTACTACCGCGTCCGCGTGGGCAACTTCCAGACGCGGGACGACGCCCGCGCTTTCCAGGCGGCTATCGGGCCTGTGTTCGACGGGGCCTTTATCGTGCAGGACCGCGTGACGGTGCGGCGCTGAGTCCCGCCGTCAGGGAACGACGGCGAGGGTATCCGTGGGGGCCAGGAACGAGAGCGCCTCGGTGGCGAAGGCTGCTACGAGCGCCAGAGCAAGCACCGCCAGCAGGGCAAACGAAGCCTGCACAAGCATTCCGCGTCCATCCGCTGGTGTGCCGATGGACTCGGTAGAGATGAGGGGGAAGCGGCGGGGTAGCATGGTGGGCCTCCGGGTGGAACGCTTCGATAGTACGTGCCAGCCCCCGGCGGGAGTATTAACGAAACGGAACGTTACAGCGCTTTCGGGGGAACGTTACAGGTGTTTCAGTCTGCGCCGTTGCTCGTATTGTGGACGGCAGCTTTCTCGTACGCACGGCGCTTGTGCTGCACGTAGTCCGACACGTGATTGCCGTACGCCGCCACGGCATCGGTGAGGTAGTCGCTGCCCTGGATTACGCCCCGGCATCTTTCCGACCCGCACGCGCACCCGAAGGCCTGCATCGCGTCGGCGCAGAACGTGGCGTAGTCCAAGGTGATTTCCTCGCCTTCGGCAATGTCGCGCCGCGCCACCACGTCGAGGCCGTCCAGCCAGGCGTTAGGGTCGCAGCTGTGGTTGATGGGCTTCCAGCTTTCCGGGTCGGCGTCCCACATCACGTAAAGCTCGTCGGTGAGGGGGTA
>CBDUBO010000439.1:0-2906 GCA_965365405.1 uncultured Rhodothermales bacterium
CACGAAAGCAGCGACGGGCACGTGTGGCGGGCGTTTCTCTACGTCGAGCGCACCACGACGCCCGCTGCCGTGGCCACGCCCGCGCAGGCCGGCGACGCCGCCCGGCTGTTCGGGCAGTTTCTCACCAGCCTGGCCGACCTGCCCGCGCCGCCGCTCGCCGAAACCATCCCGGCCTTCCACGACGGCGGGCGCCGCCTCGCCGCATTCGAGGAGTCGGTCGAGGCCGACGTGTGCAACCGCGCCGTCGGTGCGCGGGAGGAAATCAGCTTCGTGCACGCCCGCGCGGGACTGATGGCGCTCCCCACCCGCCTCCGGGACGAAGGCGTGCTGCCCGTGCGCACCGTCCACAACGACGCCAAGGCGGGCAACGTGCTCTTCGACGCGGACACGGGCCAGGCGCTGTGCGTCGTGGACCTGGACACGACGATGCCCGGCCTCGCGCTCTACGACTTCGGCGACCTGGTGCGGTCGGCGGCGGCGGCGGCACCCGAAGACGCACCGGAAGCGGTTGCCCTGAGCCGCCCCCACTTCGAATGCATCGCGCGGGGCTACTGGCAGGCCACGCGCCACCTGCTCACGCCCGAGGAAAAGGCGCACCTGGCCTTTGCGGGCAAGTGGATGGCGCTCCTGATGGGCGTCCGCTTTCTCACCGACCACATAGCCGGCGACCCCTACTACCGCATCCACCGGCCCGGCCACAACATGGACCGGTGCCGGGCGCAGCTCCGCCTCGTCGCCTCTATCGAGGCGCAGGAGGATGCGCTCGAAGCCTTCGTGGCCGGCCTGGACTGACAACCTTTCCATCACGCAATCCTCCGTACCCATGCCTACCTTCCACCCGCTTGCCGCGCACCGCCTGCTGTGGTGTCTTCTTTTCTGCGCGATGGCCGTCTTTACTGCTTCCGCGCAGGCGCAGGAAGGCGTCCCGTTCTGGGAAGACCCCGCCGTGTTCGAGCAGAACCGCGAGGCACCGCACGCGACGCTCTTTCCCTACGAAAGCCGCGCCCTCGCGCTCACCGGCGACCCCGCCGCGTCGCAGTACTACAAGCTGCTCAACGGCACGTGGGCGTTCCACTGGGTGCGCGACCCCGCCGACCGCCCCCAGGGCTTCGAGCAGCCCGGCTACGACGACGGGCGCTGGGGCCGCCTGGCCGTGCCCGCCAACTGGGAGACGAACGGACACGGCGTCGCCATCTATGTGAACCAACCCCACGAGTTCGAGAAAAACCCGCCCTACACGCCGCGCGGCTACAACCCCGTCGGCTCCTACCGCACGCCTTTCCATGTGCCCGCCGCGTGGCAGAGCCGGCAGGTGTTTCTGCACTTCGGCGCGGTCAAGTCGGCCTTTTACGTGTGGGTCAACGGGGAGTATGTGGGCTACAGCGAAGGCTCGAAGACGCCCGCCGAGTTCGACGTGACGCCGTACGTGCGGCCGGGCGCGGACAACCTGCTGGCCGTGCAGGTGTACCGCTGGAGCGACGGCAGCTACCTCGAAGCGCAGGACTTCTGGCGCATCAGCGGCATCGAGCGCGACGTGTTTCTGTGGGCCGCACCTAAAACCCACGTGCGCGACTTCTTCGTGCACGCCGGACTGGACAGCCTCTACACCGACGGCCCGCTGGGCATCGAAGCCGAAGTCGTCCGTTACGGCGCGGGGGCCGAGGCCGTCACGCTCGATGCCGCCCTCCTGGACGCAGGGGGGCGCGAGGTGTGGCGCGGCGAGGCGCGGGCCGATGTTGCCGCCGGCGCGCGCGACACGCTCCGCCTGGAAACTGTGATTGCCACCCCGCGCAAGTGGACGGCCGAGACGCCCCACCTCTACACGCTCCTGCTCACGCTCAAAAATGCGGCGGGCGACGTGCTCGAAACGATCCCCCAACAGGTCGGCTTCCGACGCTCCGAGGTCAGAAACGGGCAGTTTCTCATCAACGGGCGGGCCGTGCTTGTCAAAGGCGTCAACCGGCACGAACACGACCCCGTGACGGCGCACGTCGTTTCGCGGGCGCGCATGGAAGAAGACGTGCGCCTGATGAAGCTTTTCAACTTCAACGCCGTCCGCACGAGCCACTACCCCAACGATCCGTACTTCTACGAGCTGGCCGACCGCTATGGCCTCTACGTCGTGGACGAGGCCAACATCGAGAGCCACGGCATGGGCTACGACCTGGCCGTGACGCTGGGCAACAACCCAGCCTGGCGCGGCGCGCACATGGATCGGATGCGCCGCATGGTCGAGCGCGACAAAAACCACCCGAGTATCGTCATCTGGTCGCTGGGCAACGAGGCCGGCAACGGCGTCAACTTCTACGCCACCTACGAGTGGACGAAAGGGCGCGACGCCTCGCGGCCCGTCATCTACGAGCGGGCGCAGTTCGAGTGGAACACGGACATTTTCGTGCCCATGTACGCCTCGCCCGACTACATCGTCCGCTATGCGCGCTCAGACGCCGAGCGCCCGCTCATCCTGTGCGAGTACGCCCACGCGATGGGCAACAGCGTGGGCAACTTCGCCGAATACTGGCAGGCCTTCGAGCAGTACCCGAAGCTCCAGGGCGGCTTTATCTGGGACTGGGTGGATCAGGGGCTCGAAACCGTGACGGCACGCGGCGACACCATTTTCGCTTATGGCGGCGACTTCGGCCCGCCCGGCACCCCCAGCGACGGCAACTTCCTGCTCAACGGGGTCGTGCAGGCCGACCGGCGGCCCGAGCCCGAGCTGTTCCAGGTCAAGAAGATCCAGCAGCCCGTCGAGGCGCTGCCGGTAGATCCGCTCCAGGGGCGCGTGCAGATCGTCAACAAGTATGACTTCCGCACGCTCGGCCATTTGCGCCTCGAATGGTCGGTTCTCGAAGACGGCGTATCCGTGCACAGCGGCCAGGCCGCAATGCCGGGTGCTGCCCCCGGCG
>CBDUBO010000440.1:0-2904 GCA_965365405.1 uncultured Rhodothermales bacterium
CGCACGTCAGAAGGCAGGTGACCGTGTTCGAGACGTGGGGCTTTGCCCGCAAATCATCCCGCGGGCAGGGCGTGACGGCGCTTTTTGCCGGCCCCAGTGGCACGGGCAAGACGATGGCCGCCGAGGTCGTCGCCCGCGCCCTCCACCTCGACCTGCTGCACGTGGATCTGAGCCAGGTCGTGAGCAAGTACATCGGTGAAACCGAGAAAAACCTGGGCCGCGTCTTCGACGACGCCGAGGCGTGCGGGGCCGTGCTCCTCTTCGACGAAGCCGACGCCCTCTTTGGCAAACGCAGCGAGGTCAAGGACAGTCACGACCGCTACGCCAACCTGGAGGTGAGCTACCTGCTCCAGCGCATGGAAGCTTACCGCGGCCTCGCCATCCTCACCTCCAACCTCAAGAAATCCCTCGACGACGCTTTCCAGCGCCGCCTGCGCTTTGTCGTCACGTTTCCCTTTCCCGACGCCGCCGCCCGCGCCGACATCTGGCGCAGGACGATCCCTGAGGAGACGCCTGCCGACGGGCTCGACTTCGCGCGCCTGGCGCAACTCAACGCCTCAGGCGGCACCATCCGCACCGTTGCCCTCCACGCGGCCTTTCTCGCCGCCGACACGGATGCACCGCTGGGGATGCCACACTTGCTGGCCGCTGCCCGCCGCGTCTATGCCAAGCGCGAGCAAACGCTCACCGAGGCCGAAATCCGGGGGTGGGGGTGAGGGGAGTGCCGAATGCCGCGTGTCGAGTGACCATGACGAGTGACCAATAGCGATGAACGTCCGTCTCCATATCGAAAAGCTGGTGCTGCACGGGTTCGAGCCGGTGAGCCGCGCGCGGCTGGACGCGGCGCTGTCGGCAGAGCTGACGCGCCTGATGGCAGAGGGTGGGGCGGAGGCGCTGCCGGGCGCCTCCGGTTCAGTTGATACCCTCTCGGTTGGTGCCATCCACGCGGCCCCGGACGTTTCGCCCGAAAGGCTGGGCGTGCAGATCGCGCAGGCCGTTTACGGAGGGCTGCGCCGATGATGACGCGGCCCCTCCTGTACCAGCGCCCCGCCGAAGCCGGGGCCACGCCGCACCACCGCGCTGGGGGCGAGCGAGGGCTTCAGCCGCGCCTGCGCGTGGGCGCGGCAGGCAGCCCGCTGGAGCGCGAGGCCGACCGCGTGGCAGACGCCGTTGTGGCCGGGCGAGGCGGTGAGCTGCTGCACATGGGATCGGCGCGCGCGCTGCGCCGGGAGGGTGGCGATAAGTCCAACGAGGAGAAATACAAGGAAGGGCTCGCCAAAGCGGGAGAGGCCTTTGCCGAAACGCCCCTCGGCAAGGAGATCGTGGACGGCGCGAAAAAGGTGGGCGCGGCCTTCTGGGGCACGCTGCCCGGCAAGATCATCACTGGCACGGCAGCGGTGGGGGCCGTGGCCGCCATCGCCGCGACGAATTCGGAACTGCCCATCCAGGCACCCGAAATCCCACTCGACGTGGTTACGCCCGGCCTGAGCATCAAGGTCACCTACGAAGGGCCCGCGCAGCAGCCGACGGCGGCGTCCATCTCTTTTACCTACAAGGAACAGGTGAAAGAGGCCAAAAAACCCACTCAGACGGCCTCCGAGAAGTACCGCGCCGAGACGGCCCGCATGGCCGCCGATCAGGCCGACTTTCGCGAGGGTCTCAAGTCGAACGAGCAGAAGACGCAGGAAAAGCAGGAGTACTGGAACGCGTTCTGGCGCATGAAGTCTGCCGATCCGCTCAATCCGCTGCGCATCCCCGGCCTGCGCCCGGCCACGAGCGGCGAGGTGAAGAAAAAGGAGGAGCCCACGCTGGCGCGCAAGGAAAAGGGGGCAGGCGCCGGATTCGATGAGGCGCCGCCGGTTGTCGAAAAGGTGCTGGCGACAGCGGGGGCGGCCCTCGATACGCCTACGCGCCTGTTCATGGAGCGCCGATTCGGGCACAGCTTTGCCGACGTGCGCGTCCACACCGGCGCAGAAGCGCAGGCCTCTGCCGAGGCCGTCGGGGCGCGGGCGTACGCCGTCGGGCGCGACGTGGTGTTCGGTGCGGGGCAGTACGCACCGCAGTCCCAGTCGGGGCGGCACCTGCTGGCCCACGAACTGGCGCACGTCGTGCAACAGCGCGATGGCGCTGCAAGCGTGCAGCGCACCATCGGCGACAGCCTCGACCTCACCTCGCCGCGCTTCAAGGGAGACGAAACCCTCGAAGCCGCTTTCGACGGCGAGCGCTTCGTGCGCCTGGGCAGCCGGGGCGAGGCCGTCCGCAAGCTCCAACAGGCGCTCATAGACGCGGGCTTCCCGCTCCCCAAACACGGGGCCGATGCCATTTTCGGATTGGAGACGGAGCGGGCGGTAAAGGACTTCCAGCGCGCCGCAGGCTTCAGCGCCGACCGCGTGGACGGCATCGTCGGGCCGCAGACGATGAGCCACCTCGACTCGCGCTTTCCCACCACCGACGCGGCGGGGGCCCCGGACGAATGTGCCCAGTCCGTCAAAACCATCACCGTGGACTTTCTCCGGATGCGTGGCGCGACAGGCGACCCGACCGCCGACCTCGCTTTTGCCAACACCGTTTTTCGCCCCTGCTGCGTGCAGTTCGCCATCGGCCAGAACATCCGCGTGGCCGACTCCATCTCCAACCTGATGCTGCGCGACGCAGCGTTTGCCGACCAGCCCTCCGCCATTCCGCAACCGGGCGACACCGACCTCCAGGTGGCCAACTGCGGCGCGGCGACGGAGGAGGAACTGCGTGCCTTCCAGTTCGGCACGGGCTTTTTCAACCTGTCGAGCCGCTTCCGGGTGCTCTACGTCGCGTCCATGACGCCGAGCAACCGGGGTGTGTCGGTCTTTCCACTGTGCGCGACGGGGCCGAGAGCGCCCCTCAACGAGACGGCCGTCGTGATGAACG
>CBDUBO010000441.1:0-2884 GCA_965365405.1 uncultured Rhodothermales bacterium
TGATCGGCATCTTCCAGGCCATCGACCGCGCCGGTGCCCTCCAGGGCGAGCTGGTAATCATGTAAAAACGATCAATGGGCAACGTTCGATTGCTAATGGTCAATGATTGAGACAGACCTGGCTACTGACCGTTGCCCATTGCCTATTGACGAATTGAGCACTCTCTCCCCTATGCGCATCAACCCCGGCCTTCCCACCGCCTCTCCCAACGCGCCGCAGCGCGCCGAGACGCCGCAGCAGGCGGCAGAGCAGTTCGAGGAAGTGCTCGTCAAGCAGTTCGTGCAGACGATGACGAAAGATCTTTTCAAGCCGATGGACGGCAGCCCTTCACATCTGTCGGCGCAGGCCGATATGCAGAGAGACACCCTCAACGACGTGCTTACGCGCCAGCTCGTAGCCAACGGCAGCTTCGGCGTGGCCCGGATGCTGGAGCGGCAGTGGGCACAGCAGGGGCAGATTCAACCCGACGCCGATGCCCAGTCCCGCTGACCTCGCCCGACCGCTTGTCGAGACGTTGGCCGCCGAGGCGCAGGCGCTCGCGCGCATGGACGCGCTCGTGGCTGCGCAGCTCGACGCCGTGCGCACGCGCCAGACCACCCGCCTGGACGCGCTCGCCATCGAGACGGGCGACGCTGCCGCCGAGATGCACCGCCTGCGCATCCAGCGCGAGCGGCAGACGCGCCTCTTGGGACGCGTGCTCAAGCTCGACGGCGAAAGCGTGACCCTCGAAGCCGTGGCCGACGCCCTCGTGCCTTTCGACATGGACGTGGCCGGCACGGTGCGCGAGGCGCGCAGCCAGGTGCGCACCCTCGCCGCCCGCACGCGCCGCAACACCGACACCCTCGCCTTTGCGCTTCAGTACGCCGCCTCCATCGGGCGCGACGTGATCCGCGTGCTCCAGGGCGCGGGCGACCCTGCCCTGCTGCGCACCTACACCAAAGGCGGTCGCCACACCGCCGGCACGCCCCAGACCTCCTACCTCAACCAGATGGGGTAGCACTTCGTGTTGCGTGCTTCGCTCGGCTACGCCTCGCTGCGCACTCCGCAATCCGCACTCGCACCCCGCACTACGTAGATGAGCATCCGCAACACCTTCGAAACCGCCCGCCTGGCGCTTGCCGCGCAGTCTGCCGCGCTCAACAACGCCGGGCAGAACGTAGCCAATGCAGGCGTGGACGGATACTCGCGCCGCCGGCTGACGCTGCAAACCCTGCCGCAGCACACCACCGGCATGTGGAGCCGCCCCTACGGCCAGGCGCAGTTCGCGCCCGGCGTCGGCATCGAGGGCGTCCAGCGGATGCGCGACGAGTTGATGGAAGGCGCGGCCCGCGACGCCCGCGCCGGGCTCGGCGGGGCCGACGAGCAGTACCGCAGCCTGAGCGCCCTCGAAGGGCTCATGGGCACGGGGCAGGGCGGCACCCTCGCCGACGTGCTGGGCCAGTTCTGGAACAGCTTCAGCGACCTGGCCAACTCCCCCACCGACGTAGGCGTGCGCCGCGCCGTGATGGGCCGCGCCACCGCCCTGGCGGACACGCTGCGCGGCATGGACGACGGCCTCAAGCACCTCAGCAGCGGCCTCACCACCGACCTGGGCGACGGCGTGGGCGAGATGAACAAGCTGCTCAGCGGCATTGCTCAGCTCAACACCACCATCCGCCGCGCCGACGCCACCGGCACGCCCGACCTCGAAGCCCAGGACCGGCGCGACCAGCTCGTGGATCAGCTTTCCGAACTGGCGCCCATCCGCATCCAGCGCGACAACAAGACGGGCGATTACAGCGTGGTGCTGGGCGGCCACGCCCTCGTCTCCGCCGGAACGGCTACGCACCTCGAACTCAACACGCCCGTCGGCGCCACGCCCTTCCTGACGCTCAAAGGCGGCCAGACGCAGGTGGCCTTTGAAGACGGCCGCGTGGGCGCGCGCCTGACGATGCTCACCACGACGCTGCCCGGCGTCCAGACCGAACTGGACGCGATGGCCGCCGACCTGGTAGGTGCCCTCAACGGCCAGCACACCCAGGGCACCGACCTGGACGGCAACCCCGGCGGTGACTTTTTCGACCCGCTCGGCACCACGGCGCGCACGCTGCGCCTGGCTATTACCGACCCGCGCCAGTTGGCCGCTGCCGGCGCGGGCCTGCCCGCCGGCGACAGCACCAACGCCCTGGCCCTCGTGAACTTGCGCGCACCGTTCGAGCAGCGCGGCATCAGTCTGCTCAGCGGCATCGGGGCGAACGCACAGGCGGCCGAGGGCGAGGCCCTCCGCCTCGACGCCGTCACCCGGCACATGGACGCGCTCGCCGAGGGCGTCAGCGGCGTGTCCCTGGACGAGGAGATGACGCGCCTCATCGAGCACCAGCAGGCCTACCAGGCCGCCGCCCGCGTGCTCACGACGGCGCAGGACATGATGGACATTCTGCTGGCGCTCTGATAGGGGTTGGTCGTTGGAGGTTGGAGGCTACAAAGTCAGCCCGTTGACCCTTCCCCATTCGCCCATCGCCCTTCCCTCTTCCCTCGACCCCGTCCCCATTTCCCCACGCCCCCAGTCCCCTCTTAAGCCGTGCCCCTTTCCGGTCGAAAAGAGAAAGACGAGACAGCCGCCATGATTCATCCCCGCACCCTCAGCCTGTACCGCAGCGCCGCCGAAACCGCGCTGCCCGCCGCCCAGCGCGACGTGGCACGGGCGGGCGAATGGCTCACGACCGGCCTGCGCGTCAACCGCGCCTCCGACGACGCGGCGGCCTACGCCAAGGCCCGCACCGTAGACGCCGTGCTGAGCCGCCACGACGCCTACAGCCGCAGCGCCGAGAGCGGCATGGACTGGCTGGGCCACACCCAGGACGCCCTCGACGCCCTCGTCAACGTCTTCAACGACGCCCACGAG
>CBDUBO010000442.1:0-2868 GCA_965365405.1 uncultured Rhodothermales bacterium
CAGGCCCGTAGCTCAATTGGCAGAGCAGCTGACTCTTAATCAGCGGGTTGGGGGTTCGATTCCCTCCGGGCCTACCCTCCGGCGTGAGCTGCTCTGTGCGGTTCACGCCGTGTTTTTTATGCCACCTATCGTCATGCTTTCCCACTCCACCGAACCCAGCGCGGCGGGGCTCAGCTACGCCGCGTTCCTCGACGCCTGGCAGCAAAAGCTCGCCGCCGGCACCACCGGACTCGACCCGCAGGCGCGCCGCTATTACTTCTACGCCAAGTACAACTGGGAACGGGCGGAAGCGGTGCAGGCGGCGTACGCGCCGTCTGAAGGGTTGCGCAGGGCCATGGAGGCCGTGCAGGCCCCGCAGCACTGGATCGTTCTCACCGAGGACTGGTGTGTGGACTCGGCGTTCGTGCTGCCCGTCGTTGCCCGGGCGGCTGCCCTCAGCCCGCTCGTCACCCTCCGCATCTTCCCGCGCGACCAGCACCCGGAGGTCATGGACCGCTACCTCACCAATGGGGCACGCAGCGTGCCCAAGCTCGTCGCGTTCGGGCCGGAGGGCGCGGAGCTGTTTCAGTGGGGGCCGCGCACGGAGGAAGCGTCTGCCCGGCGGCAGCAACTCGTCGCTGAGGGGCTGGACAAGGCTGCCATCTCGGCCCAGATGGTGGCGTGGAACGAAGCCGGAGGCTGGCGCGGCGTGGAGGCCGAACTGGCCAGGTACGTTGCTGAGGCTTGCGAGCGCGTGGAGACTGCTTCCCGCGCGTAGAGAATGGGAAAGTCCGGTCGCCGTCCGTTCTGGGCCCCGTCACGGGCCGATCTTAGGGCAAAATCACGCCGCCCATGCACGACGATTGGACCCTTCGCCACGACCTCGCTCTGGTGTACCTGGCCCTGGCCTACGGCCCCGACCACCAGCTTGCCGACCGTGAGCTTGCCATCATCCAGGACGCTCTCAAATCATGGTCTGCTGCGGCCGGGGAAGGAGGAGACGTGCGCGAGATCGCTGTTGAGGCGATGGCCGTGCTGCTGGCCGACGAGTACGACCCGGACAGTCTGGTGACGCAGGCCCTCGACCGGCTGGCTGAAAAGCTCACGCACGTGCAGCGCGAGCAGGCCATCGAGGACGTGATCCGCGTGGCTGAGGCCGATGGGACGATGTTGCTGGCCGAGCGCGAGTTGATCGACCGTATTGCCAACCGCTGGGAGGTGAAGCGCCACGCCCAGCTCCTGCTGAGCGTCACGCGCGGCGAGCAGCAGGACTGGACGCTCGTGCACGACATCGGGCTGGTGTACATCATCCTGGCTCACAGCTCCGACAATGAGCTTTCCGATCTCGAGATCGCGGCCATCGTCGAGAAAACGCGCGAGTGGCTGCCGACGTGGGAGGAGGAAGAGGTACGCGCCGTGCTGCGCCAGGTGCTGTCCTACTACAGTGGCGAGCCCGGCTCCGAGTCGCTCCAGCGCTCGGTGCTGAGCATCGGTCACCGGCTGCCGCTCGTGCAGCGCCTGGCCCTCGTCAACGACCTCTTCGCCATCGCGGAGGCAGATGGGATCATGCTTGACACCGAACGCGAGCTAATCGCGGCGTTTATGGAGGCCTGGAACGTGGGCCCCCTCTTTAACGACGTGCGGCCCGGCGTCTCGTCCTGAACAGCGTGTCGTTATTCGCGGGCGTGGCCGGGCGTGGGGCGGGGCGCACCCTGCCAGCCCTCCGAGGTGTCGCCGCGGTTCGGCGCGCCGAAGTCCATCCCCATGGGAAAGCCCTGCACCTGCCACGCGCCGCGTTTCTGAAGGCGACGCATCACGGTGCGGCGGATAAACGCGCGCGTGGGAGGCAGCAGACCGGCAAAGCCGAACAGGTCGGTAAGCAGGCCGGGCGTGACGAGCAGCGCGCCGGCGATCAGGATGATGACGCCGTCAACGAGTTCGGTGCCGGGAAGCTCGGCGCTACCCAGCCGCTGCTGTAGTCTTTTCCACGCGCCCATGCCTTCGCGGCGGGCAAGGTAGCTGCCCAGCAGGCCGGTGCCGAGGATGAGGGCGACGGTGGGCCAGAAGCCGGTGAGGCGGTGAAACTGGAGCAGAAGGGCCAGTTCGATGGCGGGCAGCACGATGAATAGCGCCAGCAGGCGAGGAATCCACTTCATAGCGTAGGGGGCAATACAGGCGCAAACGCCTGGCCCGCCGCGGGTTTCGCCGGGCAGATGGCCGTCAGCAAAACACGCTGGTGAAATACACCTGCGCGTCGCGGCTCAGGGCCACGCCGAGGGCGTGGGTGCGGTACTGCACGCCGAGCATGTTCTGCCGGTGGCCGGGGCTGTCCAACCAGCCCTGCACGGCGCGTTCCACCAAAGCCTCCGGACTCAGCCAGTCGTACCGAACCGTTGTGCCCGCGGGGGTGGTGCGCGTTTCGTATCCGGCGTATCGGTGGCTCATGTACAGGTTTTCACCAAAGCCCCGGTAGGTGAGGCGGCCTTCCTCCCGCTCGCAGGTCAGGTTCAGCTTCTGAGCCCGCGCGTTTACGTCCCTTCCATCCGGGCCGGTGTGGGCGAAGTACCCACGGCTGGCCATGTCTGCGCTGTGAAGGCGGGCGAGGGGCGCGAGCGTTTCGTCCCACGCCAGCGGGGCCAGCCCCTCGGCCTGCCGCGCCCGGTTGATGCGCGCGTGCGTGGCGCGGGCGAGGGCGGTTTCGTCGAGGACAGGGGGGCGGTCGTCTGGCTGCGGAGCCTCGGAGGGTGCGGGGGCAGCGCAGCCCCACAGCAGGGTCATCAGGCCGAGCGTCAGCAGGCTACGCATTGCCATCGAGAAGGGCGCGGATCACGTCCACCGTCGTCACGCCGTCGGCGTCGGCGTTGAAGTTGGTGACGATGCGGTGGCGCA
>CBDUBO010000443.1:0-2865 GCA_965365405.1 uncultured Rhodothermales bacterium
CCATGAACAGGTCCTGGATGTCGCGCAGGCGGCATTCGACGCCGTTGAGCAGGTATTCGGAGTCGCCCGACCGGTAGAGGCGGCGCCCGAGCGTTACTTCGGCGTATTCGGTGGGCAGTACGCCGCGCGTATTCTCGACGGTGAGCAGCACCTCGGCCATGCCCAGCGCCTTGCGCTTGGAGGTGCCGTTGAAGATGACGTTTTCCATCTTCTCCGACCGGAGTGCGCGGGCCCGCTGCTCGCCTACCACCCACCTGACGGCGTCCACGATATTGGATTTGCCGCACCCGTTGGGCCCCACGATGCACGTCACGCCGTCGTCGAAGTCGAGGGTGGTGCGGTGCGCGAAGCTCTTGAAGCCGTGCAGTTCTATGCGCTTGAGATACATCCGGGGGTGGAGGGCAAAGAGAGAGTGCAAAAAACGAAGTGCCCGCCGCTGGCCGCTACGCCGGGGGCGCAATTCACGCGCGGGCACTCGTCACTCGATCCTCACCCGCTATAGTCAACTTCCACGCGCCGCCCCGCGTGTGATCCTGCCAGTGATCCATCACCTATCCCCTTACCGACATGAACGATACCACCGTCAAGAAAGTCAGCAGCCGCCACTCGCCTACGGGCAGCATGGGCCAGCAGTACCTCGCCTCCGGTAAGCACGTCGCCATGCGGCTGTGGAACGAGACGGCCAGCGACACAGAAGACAAGACCGAGCACCGGCGCGACTACGAAACCGTCGGGTTCGTGATCGAAGGCGAGGCCGAACTCCACATCGAGGGACAGACGGTACTGCTCCAGCCCGGCGACTCCTGGCTCGTTCCTGCGGGCGCGCGGCACCGCTACCAGGTGAAGTCGCGCTTCAAAGCGGTTGAGGCGACATCTCCGCCTGCCCACGCGCACGGACGCGACGAGTAAGGCGGCCAGACGGAGCACACAGTTGCCGGAGCATGGGACGATGTCGTATGCTCCGGCTTCTATTTTTAGCCCCGTCAAAAAATGTTGCTTCGCCTGTCTTATTCGCTCCTGCTGCTGCTCAGTGTCATGGCTACAGCCGCGGCGCAGGACGTGCCCGACCTCGTGACCGACCGGCCTGATCAGACCGAGTCTGCCCTGACGGTGTTGCCGGGCTGGGTACAACTTGAAGGGGGCGTCACCTACGGCAGCGCGGAAACGCTCGCGCCTGCCCTCCTGGCCCGCATCGGCTTGGTGCGCGGCCTGGAGCTGCGGCTAGGAGCAGGCGCCGGCGACCTGGCTGCCGTCGTGGAAACGGTGACGCTGGGCGGCAAGCTGCGCCTATGGAACAGCCTCGGCGGCACCGAAGGGGCCTTGCTGGTAACGACAGGCTTCGACACTGCTGCCCGCGCCGAGATGGTAGAAGCGCGCCTGTCGCTTGCCACGCCGCTGACCGGTACGCTGGGGCTTGGCTGCAACGTCGGGGCGGTCTGGAACTGGGATGCAGAACGGTTCAGCGCGCTCTACACGCTTGCCCTCGGCTTCAGCATAGCCGAGCAGATCGGGGCCTTTGCCGAGTTTTATGGCGAGGACGATTTCCCTGCCGTGGACGCGGGGCTGACGTTTCTGATCGCGCCCAACGTGCAGTTCGACCTGTCAGGCGGGCGCAGCCTGCGCACCGATGACTACTTCGTCGGGTTTGGCGCCTCGTATCGCCTGCCGCGCTGAGCAGGGGGCCTGGTACCCTTGGCGGCGAACGTGATCTGCCCGACCTTGCAGATCCGCTTTCTACCGCACCATGTCTGCCCCGCGCTTTCGCCTACCCGCTGCCGTCTGGGCCCTGGGAGCCGTCTCCCTGCTGACGGATCTGGCGAGCGACATGATCTTCCCGCTTCTGCCCGCCTTTCTGGTGGGTGTGCTGGGTGCGTCGGCAACAGGGCTGGGCGTGATCGAGGGCGTGGCCGAGGGTACGTCGGCGTTTTTGCGGCTCGTCTCGGGCCGCGTGGCCGACACGCTGGGGCGGCGCAAGGGGCTCGTCGTGTTCGGCTACGGGCTGTCTGGGCTCGTCAAGCCCCTCGTGGCACTGGCAGTGGCTCCCTGGCACGTGCTCGCGATCCGCTTTGCCGACCGCGTAGGCAAGGGCTTCCGCTCGGCCCCACGCGACGCCCTCTTAGCGGCCAACGCTACCCCCGAAAACCGGGGCCGCGTGTTCGGCCTGCACCGCGCCATGGACACCGCCGGGGCGGTGTTGGGGCCCGTCGTGGCGCTCGTCGTGCTCGCGCTTGCGCCGGGCAACTACCGGCTGCTGTTCGGGCTGGCTCTCGTGCCCGGCATGGTGGCACTCGCGCTGCTCGTCTTCGCCGTGCGCGAGCCTCCTGCTGCCCCGCTCCCACGCAGCGGCACAACATTTCGGGGCGATCTGCGCTTGCTCGGCGCGCCGTTTTACCGCGTGCTGGCCGTGGTGGTGCTGTTCACCCTCGGCAATTCGAGCGATGCGTTTGCGCTTCTGCGCGCGCAGCAGCTGGGCGTAGCTCCGCACTGGTTGCCACTCCTTTGGCTGGGCTTCAACGTGCTCTACACCACCGTCGCCTACCTCTCCGGCGGTTGGAGCGACCGGGTGGGACGCAGGCGCGTGGTCGTATTGGGCCTGATGGTGTACGTGGCGGCGTACGCCGCTTTTGCCCTCGCGGGCAGCGTTCCCGGCGTGGTGGGCGCGTTCGCGCTCTACGGCCTCTACTACGGACTCACCGAGGGCGTGCTGCGCGCCACCGTCGCCGATGCCGTGCCGGAGGCGCTGCGCGGCACGGCGTACGGCGTGTACTACGCCACGAGCGGCCTCGCGCTTTTCAGCGCCAGCCTCGTCGCGGGCGTTTTGTGGGACAGCATCGGACCCGCTGCGCCGTTCGGCTTTGGTGCCGC
>CBDUBO010000444.1:0-2865 GCA_965365405.1 uncultured Rhodothermales bacterium
CTCGCTCGGCAACGGCATGAACGAGCGCGACGAGCGGCCCGACGTGCTCACATGGAGCGCCGATCCGCCCGGCCTCGTCACCATCACGCCGGACACGGCGGGCCTGGGAGCCACGGTTCGCGCCGAGGCGTCGGGCACGGTCACCATCTCCGCCGCCGTCGCCGCAGACATTGACGACACGCCCCCCGCCGACGCCAAGCGCATCACACTGCTGGCCAGCGACGCGCAGCGCAACGCCGCCCTCGTGCGCTACCTCGAAGCCGGTTTCAACAGCCGCGACGTGTCCAACGAGGACGTGCTGGCCGCCTACGACGCGCTCAGCGCGTCCGACCTGCGGGCGTTGCGCGAAGCCGGGTACACGACGCCTGCCGCATTCGACAGCATCAAAGCCCGCCTCCGCAGCACCATTGCCCTGTTTGCCGAAACGGAGCGCCTGGCAGGCAGCGACACCCTCACGCTCAGCGAGAAAAAGGCGCGCTGGCTGGCCTACCGGAGCAAGGCCGACTCTGTGCGCAGCAGTCCCTCGACGGGCGCCGCGCTGGCAGCCGTGGCCCGGCTGGACAGTCTCCAGAGCCGCCACGTGGACGTGGAGCGCCTGGTGCTGTGCACGGTGCCCGCGCTCGACTGTCCGGACAGAAACGTGCGCACGACGTTCCGGGGTGGGCAGGCCGTCAACTTTTCGTTCCGGCAGAAGGCCCCCGTTGCGGGCCGTCAGCAGCAGATCCACTGGCGCTGGATAGGGCCGGGCGGCGGGGTGCTACAGGAGGAACGCTACAACATGCGCGGTAACGCTCGCACCTTCCAGAACCTGCCGGGCGCCCGGACGCAGCAGCCCGGTCCGTACGAATTGCGCCTCTACAACGCGGCGGGCCTGCTCATCGGACGGCAGAAATTCCGCGTCGCCGGGTAGGCCACGCGGCGGCTCATCCAGGGCCGCCGCCCACCTGCCCCGCGCCCTCGCGGCCCACAGCCCGGCTCCCCGAGCACTGCGCCGTCAGGTCGCCGGTCTGCGAGAGCAAGTCGAAGCTTCCCGAAGTCCCCTGCACCGTCAGGTCGAGCGTGCTGTTCGCGGGGATTTCGTAGCGACCGGAGCCGAAGACGGAGGCGGGGGCGACGCAGAGGACGGTGTCTGCGGCGGCCTCGAAAGCGACCGTGTCCTGCGGCTGCAGGGAGAGGTAAGACGGGCTGAGGGTGCCGTCTGGGCTGATGGTGACGTTGACGTGGGCCATGGGGTGCTTGGGGTTGGGTGAAGGTGGAAAAGCGGAACGGGGGTCAACCGCCGGGTGGGAAGAGACGGGCGTAGCGCGGGTCGGGCTGGAGCGTTTCGAGCCAGGCGGAGGCTTCGACCTGCGTGCGGGTGGCGCCCGCGGCGGCAGCGGCTTCGAGGGCCGCGAACGCCGCGTCGCGCTCGCCCAGAATCAGCCGCGTCGTGGCCATAAAGATGAGGGTCTCCACGCTCTGCTGCGGCAGTGCCGCCACGCGGTCGAGGTAGGCGCGGGCGCGGGCAGGCGCGCCCGCCAGCGCGGTGTTCATCGCCAGCCCGGTCAGCGCGTCTTCGTCCTGCGGATTGACGCTGAGCGCCTGCGCGTTGAGCCGCAGGGCGCGCTGGAGCGCGGCGCGCTCGGCGGCGCTGTCGCCGGCCCAGTGGGCCGCGTAGGCGAGGCTGCTCCATCCGTCCGCGCTCACGCTGTCGAGGCGGAGGGCCGCGCGGTAGCCCCGGACGGCGGCGGCGAAGTCGCGCTGTCGGTAGGCCAGGCTGGCGAGGTTGCGGAACGCCTGCGCCGTCGGTGCGGTGGCCGCCGGGCTCGCCGTCGTCGCGCGCCGGTACCACGCGGCGGCTTCGTCCAGTTGGCCCAGCCGCTCGTACTGCACGCCCACGTTGTTGTAGCCCCACGGGTTGTCCGGCCGCAGCTCCACGACGCGCCGGTACACCGTGGCGGCCTCTTCGTGGCGGCCCTGCGCGTTGTAGAGAAAGCCGAGGTTGTTGTAGAACCCCCAGTAGTCGGGCTTGAGCGCGATGGACCGCTTGTAGGACGCCTCGGCTTCATCGAGCCGACCGAGGTAGTAGTAGGTGGCCGCGAGTTGCTGGTGCGCGAAGGCGTCGCGCGGGTCGCGTTCGAGGGCGCGCAGCAACTCGCCTTCGGCTTCGGCATAGCGCCCGGTGCCTTTGTAGATCATGCCCAGCGTGACCCGCACCGGCGAAAGCTCGGGCGCGAGGCGGACGGCCCGCCGGCCGCTCCTGACGGCGGCCTCCACCCACTGCGGGTCGCGCGTGGCTTCGTAGCGCCGCCAGTAGGCCTCGCCCAGCCCGGCGTGCGCGAGCGCGTAGAGCGAGTCGGCGGCCAGGGCCTGCCCGAACAGCGCAATGGCCCGGTCCACGTTGCGTGCGTTTTCGTAGCGCAACAGGTAACCCCGCCCCTGCGTGTAGGCGTCGAAGGCGGCCTCCGACGTGGTGCTGCCCGCCGCCAGCCGCGTTTCCGCCTCGGCGTCGAGTTGGACGCCGAGCAGGTTGGCGAGCTTGAGCGCGACGCTGTCCTGGAGCGCCAGCAGGTCGGTGGTCTCCTCGTCTATGCGCTCGCTGCGCGTCTGGCGGCCCTCGCGGGCGTCGAAGAGGGCAAGCGTGAAGCGCACCCGGCTGCCAGTGCGCCAGAAGCTGCCCGTCACGACGAGGTCGGCGTGGAGGGTCTGCGCGGCTTCGGAAGCCGTGGTCAGCCCGGCCTGGAGCACGTCGGCGGCGGGCACGAGCGAGAGCCGTCCGGCAAAGCGCTCCATCCCGATGAGGGTGGAAGAAACCGTATAGACGAGTCCGTCGATGAAGGCCCGGTTGGCGCTGTCGTCGGCCACGTCGTCGAAGGGCAGCACGGC
>CBDUBO010000445.1:0-2860 GCA_965365405.1 uncultured Rhodothermales bacterium
CCATGATACCAAATGCGCCATATCCAGTTCAATCAACGCTCTGTGAAACTTTGGCTTGTGTGCTGCGCATGGGCAGCGTAGACGGAAGGCGCGTGGGGGAATCGGAGCCAGGCCCGGACCGCCGCGTGTTACCTTGTGTTTTCCCGCCGCCCGCGCCTGCCGTTCGCAGGCGGGCCCTTTTGCCGATTTCCCCTCGACCCTTGAACCGTTCCAACGGCCCCCAGCCCCTCGTGCTCGCCACGCGCAATCCGGGTAAGGTGCGCGAGTTGGCTCGCCGCCTCGAAGCGCACGGCTTTACGCTCGTGCCCGCCCCCGCTGAAGCGCCGCCTGTGGAGGAGGACGCGCCGACGCTTGAAGGCAACGCGCTCAAAAAAGCCCGCGCGCTCCACGCCTTTACGGGCCTGCCCGCCCTCGCCGACGATACCGGCCTAGAAGTAGAGGCCCTCGAAGGCCGCCCCGGCGTGCACTCCGCCCGCTTTGCCGGGCCGGACGCCACCGACGCCGACAATCGCGCCGCCCTGCTCGATGCGCTGCGCGATGTGCCGGCGGCGCAGCGGGGGGCGCGGTTTCGCACTGTGCTTGCCCTCGTCACCGCGACAGGGGAGCACACGTTCGAGGGGCATTGCGGTGGGCGCATTCTCGAACGCGCCCGCGGCGCAGGTGGCTTTGGCTACGACGCCCTCTTCGTGCCCGAAAAGCACACGCAGACGTTTGCCGAGATGAGTGCCGACGAAAAGAACCGCGTAAGCCACCGCGCGCGGGCGCTGGACGCCTTTGCCGATTACCTGAGCCGGCTACAACCATGATTGCGCTCGTGCAGCGCGTGCGCGAGGCGCGCGTGGAAGTGGAGGGCGAAACCGTAGGAAGCATCGGGAGCGGCCTGCTCGTGCTGCTGGGCGTACACCACACCGACAGCGAGGCCGAAGCGGTCTGGCTGGCGCGCAAGGTGGCCGGGCTGCGCATCTTTCCCGACAGCGAGGGCCGCATGAACCGCTCGGTTGTGGATGTGGGCGGCGAGGTGCTCGTCGTGTCGCAATTCACGCTCTACGGCGACACCAGCCGGGGCAATCGCCCTTCGTTCGGCGAGGCGGCCCCCCCCGAGTACGCCGAAAAACTGTATAAGCGCTTCGCCAGGCTCGTCGAGGAAGCCGTCGGGCGGGCCGTGTCCACCGGGCGCTTTGGCGCGGACATGGAGGTGTCGCTCGTGAACAGCGGCCCAGTGACGCTGTGGGTCGAGAAGCGGGCAGCCGAAATTTAATTCGGCGGCGGTCCCTAAAACCGGCGGTTTCTGCGTACTCGAAGAAGAGGTGTCCTCTATCTCCTCTCCTTCCTCCCATGTTTCTGGTGGAGCCTGACCCCGATGGGGCGGCGCTGTGGGTGCGCCTGTCGGGAAGTGTTACCCTGCCTGACCTCAACAGGCGGGCGGCAGCGATGACGTGCGAGTTTCTGCTGGACACGCTCGCGCCGGGCAGCCGTATCTACGCCGACCTGACGGGGTTGCAGCAGGTGGAGCCTGAAGCGCGCGGCGTGCTGGTGTTCCTGCTACAACGCGCGCTCCGCATGCCGGGCGTCGCG
Organism: uncultured Rhodothermales bacterium; assembly: GCA_965365405.1. GTDB lineage: Bacteria > Bacteroidota > Rhodothermia > Rhodothermales > BA12 > CBDUCD01. The sequence goes on from CBDUBO010000445.1 coordinate 1,576, forward strand.
GTGAGCGTGGTGGCCGCGCCTGCCTTGCAGCGCGCCCTGCGCCAGACGCCGCTGGGGCGTGCGCTTTCCCATCCGCGCGTGCGCGTGCTCGGGAGTCGGCAAGAAGCACTGGAAGAGGAGGCGCGGGAGAAGAAGCTTCGAGAGCCCGCTGAAAAGGCAGCCGCCAGCGGACGCGCCGCCGCACGCTGAAGGGGCGGCGCGCCTATCTTGGCCGCGTCCATCCCCTCGTGTTTATGCGTCCACTTCTCTGTTTCCTGCTGAACCTGTTGCCCCTCGCGGCCTTCGGGCAGGCTACCCTCGTCCTACACAACGCGCAGCTCTACACCGCCGACCCCGATCAGCCCAAGGCAGAGGCGATGGCGGTGCAGGGAGGGCGCGTACTGATGGTCGGCTCGAACGAGGCCATCCTCGCAGCCTACCCGGACGCCCCGCGCCGCGATGCCGGTGGGCAGACTGTCGTGCCCGGCTTTATCGACGCGCACGCCCACCTGATGGGCATGGGCATGAGCAAGTTGCAGGTGGACCTGGTGGGCGCGGCTTCGAAAGAGGAGGTGCTCGCGCGCCTGCGCGCCTTCGCCAGCACCCTCCCCGCCGACGCCTGGCTGACGGGGCGCGGCTGGGATCAGAACGACTGGCCTGAAAAGGCTTTTCCTACCCGCGCCGACCTTGACGCTGCTTTCCCTGACCGGCCTGTGTGGCTGGTGCGCGTGGACGGGCACGCGGCCTGGGCCAACACCGCCGCGCTGCGGGCAGCGGGCCTGGACCGCATCCGCGCCGCTGCCGACCCGGAGGGCGGCCAGACGCTGCGCGACGCGGCAGGCGAGCCAACAGGCGTTTTCGTCGATGCCGCGATGGATTTCGTGGGCAGCGCCGTGCCACCGCCTTCGCGCGAAGTGGCCGAGCGTGCCCTGACGCTCGCCCTCGAAGAAACCGCGCGCTACGGCCTTACAGGCGTACATGACGCGGGCGTGAACCGCGAGACGGTCGCGCTCTACCAGGCGTACATAGACCGGGGCGCTTTTCCCCTCCGCCTTTACGCTATGATCGGCGGGCGCGGGGCGACGTTCGACCACTTCTGCGCCCAGGGCCCCGTCCTCGGCTATGGCGACCGCCTCACCGTACGCAGTGTCAAGTTCTACATGGACGGCGCGCTGGGGAGCCGGGGCGCGGCCCTTCTCGAACCCTACCACGACGACACCCAGAACGTTGGGCTGCTATTTCAGTCGCCCGAAGCCTTTACCGCCGACGTGCGGCGCGCCCTCGAATGCGGCTTTCAGGTCAACAC
>CBDUBO010000446.1:0-2848 GCA_965365405.1 uncultured Rhodothermales bacterium
AAGTGGAACGTGAACGGACCGCAAGATGCTGCCGCGTGCCGGTGGCGGGCAAGGAGGTGGGCTAAAAGGCAGTTCCTGGTGCGGAACGATGGGCAAAATAACCGACTCCTCCCAACCGGGCCGTCCGTGCGTGCTATCCTTTGGGAAGCCAATCCCCGCCTCCATGCGCCTCCTGTCCCTGCTGCTCCTTGCCGCCTTCGCGTATTCGGCGGCCGCCCAGCCGCAATCCGTTGTGGATCAGTTCGAGCAGCGGCAGCACACGTTCGAGGGGTTCACGCTTCCCTACCGCCTGTTCGTGCCGGCGGGGTACGACGGCTCGCAGGCGTACCCCGCCGTCGTCGCGTTCCACGGATCGGGCGAGCGGGGGACGGACAACGTGCGGCACATCGCCGTGCACCGCCTGGCTACGGCCTGGGCCGATCCGGCCAACCAGGCGCGCAACCCGGCCTTCGTCGTCGCCCCGCAGCTTCCGACCACGCTGCGCTGGACGGCGGATGCGCCCGTGGCCTCGTCGAGTTTCAACATCGCCCAACGCGCCGTGCTCGACCTGCTCGACACACTCCAGGTTCGCTATGCGATAGACCCCAACCGGGTTTACCTCACGGGGCTTTCGCTCGGCGGGCACGCCACCTGGGATTTCGTCTCGCGCCTGCCCCACCGCTTTGCTGCCGCCGTGCCCATGAGCGGCAACGCCGACCGCACGCAGGCCGCCACGCTGATGCACCTGCCGCTCTGGATTTTCCACGGCGAGTCGGACACGGTCGTGCCCGCGCAGGGCTCGCGGGGCATCGTTTTCGAGATGGAGAAGCTGGGGCGCGACGTGATCTACACGGAGTGCCGCAGTAGCACGCCTGCCGCCCGGAATTACGACTGCGGCCCGCCCCTCTCTGCTGATTCCCTGCGCCGTGCCATCGCCGCCGGAGCCGACCTCTTCTACACCGGCGTCCGCGCAGGCGGCCACGGGCCGTGGGTACCGTGGTACGACAACACCATCATGCAGGACTGGCTTTTCCGCCAGTACCGCCTCGACCCCGATGCGCTCGCGCTCCAGGTGCCTGCCGCCGGGGCCCTCTGGAGTGGCACGCAGCCCGTCACGTGGACGACGACCGGCGCGGCGACCGACACTGTCCGCGTCGCCCTGAGTCTGGACGATGGCGAGACATGGCAACCCGTCGCGCGCGTGCTCAACAGCGGCACCTTCAGCCTGGACACGACGCCTTTTGCCGACAGCCCCGTGGCGCGCCTGCGCATCGAAGCCGTCAACGCTGGAGGTTTCGTCTACGCCCGGACGGTTTCGTCCGCGTTCTACCTCGACAACCCCGGCGACGGCGCGCCCTACCTCAGCCTCGACACGCTCGCGCTACGCTTCGACGCGCGTGTCACGGCAGGCACGTTTTCACTCGGCCTCGTTGCCGCCGATCCCGAACAGGCGCCGCTCACCGCCGACCTGCTGTGGAGCGTGGACGGTGGCGCGACCTACACCCGCTTCGACACGCGCCCGCTCGCCTCCTCTCAGGCGGCGCAAACCCTCCTGCTCGACCTGGCTGCCCTGCCCAACACAACAACCGGCAGGCTGCGCGTGGACGTGACAGACGGCACGCACACCGGCCATGCAGAGACCCCCGTTTTCGCCAAGGAAACGCCGCGCGTGACGGGCGCGCCCTCCGCCATCGAGCGCGTTTCGGGCGAGGGGCGCGGCACCATCACGCTGCACGTCGTAGATCGAAACGCGCTGACGGGACACCGCTACCGGATCGCCCTCAGCAGCGCCGACCCGGCGGCCAAAACGTACACCGTTACCGACGTTAACGCGGGTACGACCGTGCTCGAAAACGTACCGCTCTCGGACGGGATCGTGGAAAGTCCTGCGTTCGACGGCCTGCGGCTCGTGGTCGAAGACGCCGAAACGGGCATGGCGGACCTGACGAAGACGCGCTGGACAGCGGGCAACAGCACCCTCGGCGTGGCCGTCGCGGGCGGGCGCGTCCGCATCGCCATTCTCACCGTGACCCTGCTCGACACCGAGGATACGTACACGTTCACGATGACCGAAACCGCCGCGGACACGTCTGTGGCGATGTACGGCATCGCGGCCACGCCAATGCGCTTCACCATCACCGCGGCAAGCGACGGCAACGCGCGCAAGGCCGTGTTCAGGGACGTGGACAAGGATGGACGACCGGGCGGGGGCGACGTGCTCTACCTGCTCGAACGCAACGCTGCCGGTGCACTTGCGCCCGCGTGGGCGTTCACGTTCAGCAGCCCGGCAGGCACCGTGCCGCCGCAGACGGGCGACGTGTTCACGTTCGTGCCCCTGCCCAAGCTCGGCACGGGCGACGTGTTCTCGTTCGTGGCCGCGACGGGCGTGGGCGTGGAGCAGACGCGCGGGCCCGAAGGGGCGTCCCTCCGCAGCGCGCCCAACCCCGCTGCTGGCCCGGTTCGCCTCCTGTATCATACCGATGCGCCCGCGCACGCCACGCTGGCCGTGTATGACGTACTGGGCCGCCGCGTGGCCGTGCTCGCCGACGAAGCAGTCGCCGCTGGCGCGCACGGGCTGGTGTGGGACGGGCGTGGGGTCTCCGGCACGCCGCTCGCCGCCGGCACCTACCTGCTACGCCTCACCCTGCGCCCGCTCGACGGCGGGCCCATCCGCATCCTCCACCACCCCGTCGTCCGCGTGGACTGAGCCTCAGGCGCGCCGCAGCGAGACGACGGTTTCGACGTGCGTGGTGTGGGGAAACATGTCCACCGGCTGGACGCGCTCGATGCGGTACGCGCCGCCGAGAAGCGCCAGGTCGCGCGCCTGCGTCTGCGGGTTGCACGAGACGTACACGAAGCGCTCCGGCCC
>CBDUBO010000447.1:0-2840 GCA_965365405.1 uncultured Rhodothermales bacterium
GCCCATTGCCGAATTGACTTCCCCATGCCCGACACGCTTGCTCCGCTTCGACGACTGTGGCGGCACCAGCGGGTGCAGGTGTCGCTGCGGGTGGTGCTTATTGCCGCCTTTGCCGCCGCGCTCGTGGTGGGCCGCGAGGCCGGCGCGTGGGCGTGGCCTGTGATGGCGCTGGCCGGCGCGGGGCTGGTGGCACAGGCCGTCGCCCTCGTCCGCTATACCGACCGCACGCCGCGCGACCTCATCCGCTTTCTCGAAGGCATCCGCTACGACGACTTCTCGGCGCGCTTCTCGGCGGCGGGGCGCGGAGGCCTGGACGCCCGGCTGGCGGCTGCGTTCGAGGAGGTGAGCGACGCCTTCCGCCGGGTGCGCGCCGAGCGCGAGGAGCAGTCGCAGTACCTGCAAGCCGTCGTGCGGCACGTGGGCGTGGCCCTCGTGGCGTGGCGCGGCGACGGGCGCATCACGCTGTTCAACACCGCCGCCCGCCGGCTGCTCGACGTGCCCGGCCTGGGCACCGTGGAGGCGCTCAGCAGGGTGGACGCCCGCCTGGCCGAGGCCGTGGCCGGCCTGGAGCCGGGCCGCCGCCGCCTGGTGCAGCTGCGCCGCGACGACCGGGTGCTCGAACTCGTCGTGTTCGCTACCCAGTTCGAGTTGGGCGGTGAGCGCCACACGCTCGTGTCTTTTCAGGACATCCGCCCCGAACTCGAAGAAAAGGAGAGCGAGGCGTGGCAGCAGCTTACGCGCGTGCTCACGCACGAGATCATGAACTCCATCGCGCCCATCACCAGCCTGGCCGAGACGGCGCAGGCGGCGCTCCACGCGCACACGCCCCACGCACGCGAAACCGCCGGCGAGGCGCTTGCCACCATCGGGCGGCGGGGGCAGGGGCTTATGGGCTTTGTCGAGGCTTACCGCAGCCTGACGCGGGTGCCCCAGCCGCACCTGCGCCTGATGCCGGTGCGGCCTCTCTTCGAGGGCGTCGTGAGCCTGCTGCGCACTTCGGCGCAGGCGCAGGGCGTAGCGCTCCACGCCGAGGTGACTCCTGAAACCCTCGAAGTGGCCGCCGACGCCGAACTCGTCGAGCAGGTGCTCATCAACCTGACCATCAACGCGCTTCAGGCAATGGAAGGGCACCGGGGCAGCCGCATCACCCTGCGCGCCGAGGCGGGCGCCACAGGCCGCCCCATCCTCCGCGTCATAGACGACGGGCCGGGCATCCTGCCGGATGTGCTGGAGCGCATCTTCGTGCCCTTTTTCACGACCAAAGCCGGCGGCAGCGGCATCGGGCTGAGCCTGTCGCGCCAGATCATGCGGCGGCACGGCGGCACGCTCACGGCGCAGTCGGTGCCGGAGGGCGGCGCCACGTTCTCGCTCCACTTCTGAGGCGCCTCAGGGCCTGGACTGGTTCAAGGCTGTTACGATTGCCGCGCCGATGGTACGACCGGTGTACCCGTCGCAGATATTCCGCCTTTCGCCTCTCACCCCCCGCAAGGCGTACCGTCTTCATGAACCTCCGCTCGATCTTTGCACTCCTGGGCTCTATCGCGCTGTGCCAGCTTGCCGGACTGCTCGGCGCCCTCACCACGTCGTCCGATCCTGGATCGTGGTACGAATCGCTCAGCAAGCCCTCGTTCAACCCGCCTTCGTGGGCGTTCGGCGTCGTCTGGCCCGTTCTGTACACGCTCATGGGCGTCGCCCTGTGGCGCGTGTGGCGCGAGGGCACCGATCGCACCGACGTGCGGACGGCGCTGGCGCTGTTTTTCTCTCAGCTCATTTTCAACGCCGTCTGGTCGCCCATCTTTTTCGGCCTGCACAGCATCGTGGGCGGGCTGGTCGTCATCACGGTGCTGCTGGTGCTGATCGTGTTGGCGATGCGGGCGATGGGCAAGGTGGACGCGCCGGCCTTCTGGCTGATGGTGCCGTACCTGCTGTGGGTCGCCTTCGCCACCGTCCTCAACGCCAGCATTCTGGTGTTGAATGGGAGTAGCGGGTAGACGCTTGCTGCGCCCGTCAACCAACTACCCACCACTCACCACCTGCCAGACGTAGAATTTCAGGTAGTGGGTCTCTGGCATGGCGTCGAGGATGGGGTGATCGGGGGGCTGGCCGCCGCGGTGGAGCAGGCGCACCTCGACGCCCGCGCGCCGCGCGCTGTAGCGCATCATTTTGACGAAAGCAGCCTCGTCCACGGCCTGCGAGCACGACGCCGTGGCCAGGATGCCGCCCGGCGCGAGAAGCTGGAAGCCGGTGATGTTGATGCGCTGGTAGGCTTTAAGCGCGTCGTCCACGTGGCGGCGGCTTTTGGCGAAGGCGGGCGGGTCGAGCACGACGAGGTCGTAGCGTTGCGCTTCGCGCACCATCTCGCCCAGGCGTTCGAGGGCGTCGGCGCGCTCGAAGTGGAGGCGGTTGGCGTCGAGGCCGGACAGATCGGCGTTGCGTGCGGCGCGGTCGAGGGCGTCCTGCGAGGCGTCGAGAAAGCGGACGGAAGCCGCCCCGCCTTTTGCCGCGTGCAGGCCGAAGCCACCGTCGGCGCTGAACACGTCGAGCACGCGGCGGCCCTCGGCGAGCCTTCTCACGACCTGCCGGTTGAGGCGCTGGTCGAGGAAGAGCCCCGTTTTGAGGCCGCCCAGCACGTCCACTTCGTAGCAGACGCCCGCTTCATCCACGACCTGCGGGCCGGGGTAGGTGCCGCGCAGCACCCCCGACTGCTGCGCCAGCCCGTCTTTGGCGCGCAGCGCCACGTCGTTGCGCTCGACGACGCACACCGGCCCGACGACGCTTTCGAGCGCGTCGAGCAGGCTTTCGCGCCGGGCGTCCATGCCATAGCTGAGCGTCGTAAACGT
>CBDUBO010000448.1:0-2829 GCA_965365405.1 uncultured Rhodothermales bacterium
GTTGAGGTAGCCCCGGGCCAGACACGCGCCGCCGACGTAGAGTTCGCCCGCCTCGCCGTCCGCCACCTTTTCGCCGCGCGCATCCAGCACGTACAGGTAGGAGCCCGGCAGCGCCTGCCCGATGGGGAGCGCGGCCTCCGCTTGGCCGGCGTCCTCGCGTGTTACCCGGTAGGTAGTCACGCCCACCGTCGCCTCGGTCGGGCCGTAGTGGTTGAACAGGGCGCAGTGGGGTGCGAGGGCCTGCCACCGGGCCACACGGTCGCGCTGCGATGCCTCGCCGCCGACGATGAGCCAGCGGCGCGGCAGGAGCGCCTCGGGCTGTGTAGCCGCCTGCACGAGCGCTTCCAGGTGGGAAGGGGCGATCTTGAGCGCGTCTATCTCATGTTCTTGCAGATACGCGCCCAGCGCCTGTGGGTCGGCGGCGCGGGCTTCCGAGACGATGTAAAGGCAGCCGCCCGACAGCAGGGCAGGGTAGAGCATCGTCACGCACGAGTCTACCGTGAGGGGTTGCACCATCGCGTAGCGCGCTCCCGTCTCCAGGCCCAGCCTCTCCCACACGCCGCGCACGTACTGGAGCACCGAGCGATGTTCGACGAGTACGCCCTTCGGCCGGCCCGTCGAGCCGCTCGTGTAGATCGCGTAGGCCAGGTGCGCGCCGCTGCCCGTGCGCGCGGCTGGAGAAACGGGCGCGGCGGCGACGGTGCCGTCGGGCGCAATTTCGAGCACCTGCTGCCCCGTGCCGGGCGGGAGGTGCCGTGCCAAGCCAGACTGCGCCACGACAGCGGGTGCCGCCGTGTCTTCCAGCATGAACCGCAGCCGATCGTCCGGATACGTGGGGTCGAGGGGCACGTAGGCACCGCCTGCTTTGAGAATGCCGAGCAGCCCGACGATGGCAGCGGCCGAGCGCTCGGCAAAGAGTCCCACCGGCACATCCGGGCCCACGCCTGCCGCGATCAGATGGGCCGCCACTGCGTCGGCGCGGGCGTCGAGCGCAGCATAGGTAAGCGTGTGCTCCTCGAAAACGATGGCGGGCCGGTCGGGCGTCCTAACGGCCTGGGCGCGGAAACAGGCGTGCAGCGTCTCCTCGCCGCCTGCCGCGAGCGCGGCAATATCGCTGGGGGAAAGAGAATTCAAGAGTCCGGGTCGGGGGACGTGAGGAGGAGTGCAAAAGGCTTCCGGGCCGCGGCTCTGCGGGGCACCTGCTCGAGCCGGAACCACAGGAGCCTCCCGCCCACGAAGGTGGCAACGGAGGCAAAAAGCGCCGTGCACAACTTAATTCGCACCGCGCCGGGGCGAAAGCCCACTTCCTGCTCACTTCTTGCCCACGCCCGGTGCGGCACCACTCCTCCAACGGCGCAGCACTGGGGTAGAAATCAAGACGAATCACCCTCGGAAAGCGTGTGGGAGCGGCGCGTGTGCCGAAGCGGCAAGGCTGGAGGGTTGCGCTACGTTTCCAGCAGCTGGAGCGCAAGGCCGTGACGCAGTCCGCGCGGGCTGATGTGTAGGTGCTCGACGCCCAGAAACGACATGGCGCGCTCCAGCACGAGCGTGCCAGCCAGGAAAATGTCGGCGCGGCCCGCCATGACGCGAGGGTTGAGCGCCAGCGTTTCGTCGTAGCTCAGGTGCTGGAGGCGCAGTCGCCACGCGGCCACTTCGCGGCGCGACATCTGCACGGGGCGGCCGGTGCGCTCTGTCCAGGCGGCAAAGCCGAAGTGCATGCGGGCCAGCGCGCCGGTCGTGCCGGCCGCGCCCACGAGCGGGCGCTGTGGGTCGGGCGGGATGCCGGTGCGCGCCAGCACGCCGTCCACGAGCGCCACGGCGGCCTCGATCTGCGGCGCGGGCGGCGGCTGCGCAGTGAAGCAGCGCTCGGTGACGCGCACCGAGCCCACGTCCACACTCGTGCGGTAGTCGAAGTCCGGCAGGCCAGGCGTACCGCCGACGAGTTCCGTCGAGCCGCCGCCGATGTCTACGACGGTGCAGGGCTCGCGCAGGTCGGGAAACGCGGACACGGCTCCGCGAAAGCTCAGCGCGGCCTCTTCCTCGCCCGTGAGAATGTGGTAGTCGAGCCCGGTCGTTTTCTGCACCCGCCGGATCACGTCGTCACGGTTGCGGGCGTCGCGCGAGGCGCTTGTCGCGCCCACGAAGATGCGCGTCGCGCCCCGCGCTTCGGCAGCGGACCGGAACGCCAGCAGCGCCGTCGTCAGCCTTTCCAGCGCCGCCTCGCCGATGTGTCCGCCGGCATCCACGCCCTCGCCGAGCCGCACGTAGCGGCGTTCCTCGTAGTGCGACACGAGCGCGCCGTCGCGCACTTCACCGACGAACAGCTTGGCGGTGTTCGTCCCTACGTCTATCGCGGCAATGGGCATGAGGGGCGGCGGGTAGAGAAGAGGGGTCAGGCGCTGCCGGCTTCGGTTTCGGCGGCCTCGGCAGGCGCGCCCGCGCCGGCCCCGCGCAGCGCCGCCCGCTCCAGCAGGTCGTCGTAGGCCGTCACGTGGGCAGCCCAGTCGAGGTGGGCGGGAATGCTGCGCAGCGTGCCGAGCGGCAGCGGACGGTCTTCGCCCCGCAGCAGCCGGTAGGCCGTCTGGAAAAGCTCGTCGTCGTCGCGGTAGAGGACGGGCGCGTGCAGGAGGGGGCGGTGGAGGGCTTCGGGGACGAGTTCGGGGTACGACAGCCGGCGTGGCAGGAGGGGGTGACAGCCGCAGTAGATGGCCTCCAGAATGGCGATCCCAAAAAACTCGTGGTGGGCCGTCGAGACGACGAGGTCGGCGCGGTGCAGCAGGCGGCTGTACTCCTCGAAGTTCTCGGCGTAGCCGTAGTGCTCGATGCGGC
>CBDUBO010000449.1:0-2824 GCA_965365405.1 uncultured Rhodothermales bacterium
CCAGTCGGCCAGGAATTTTTCCAGCCCGATGTCCGTCAGCGGGTGCTGGAGAAGCTGGTTGATGACCTTGAACGGCATCGTCGCCACGTCGGCCCCGGCGCGGGCGGCTTCGACCACGTGGAGCGGGTGGCGAATGGAGGCCGCCAGCACCTCGGTTTCGAGGCCGTAGTTGTCGTAAATCTCGACGATCTGGCGAATCAGTCCCATGCCGTCGGACGAGATGTCGTCCAGCCGGCCGATGAACGGGCTGATGTAGCTGGCCCCCGCCTTGGCCGCGATAAGTGCCTGAGGGGCGGAGAAGCACAGCGTGCAGTTGGTGCGGATGCCCTCTTCCGAAAACGTCTTGATGGCCTTGATGCCTTCTTTGATAAGTGGCACCTTGACGACGACGTTGGGGTGCAGGGCCGCCAGCACGCGCCCTTCGTCCAGAATCCCCTGGTAATCGGTCGCCGTCACCTCAGCGGACACGTCGCCGTCCACGAGTTCGCAGATGGCGCGGATGTGCTCGTGGAAGTTGACGCCGCGCTCTTTCTGCATGAGCGACGGGTTGGTGGTGACGCCGTCGAGCACGCCCAGGGCGGCGGCTTCACGGATTTCGTCCAGGTCGGCGGTGTCGATAAAGAATTTCATGGCGCGGGAAGAAGCGTAAAGGTGGAAGGGCAGCACCCCGGAGCTGCGACTACGGTTCCCCTCCCCCGGTGCGCGTAAAGAGGCCGCGAAAGGCCGGGCCGGGCGCGATTTCAGGCCGCCTCGTCTCAAACGTCCACGTGCCGTCCGGGCGCTGGATGAGGTGAAAGTCGAAGATGTAACCGCTATCTGCCGCCGTCTGCCACCCGTCCAATCGGCCAAAGCGCAGGTCGCGCAGGTGGAGGCCGTCGGGCTGCTCGTCCATGCTCCAGTAGCCCTGCGAAAACCAGCGCAGCGTCTCGACTTCCCGTTCGCCTGCCAGGGGCGTGAGCAGATGGGCGCGGCGCGGCACGTGCACCAAGCGGAGGCTGTCCCTGCCATCGAGCAGACTGTAGGTGGTAGCGACGAAACCGCTGTCGGACTGGGCCAGCCCGTACCACAACACGGTGTTGAACGGACTCGCGGCAGTGAGCAGGCGCTGCGGCTCGACGCCCTGACGCTCCAGCCCGCGCGCTATCGCGCCCGCAGCGTAGGCCCGCGCACCCACGCCCCATCCCAGGTAAAGCGTGCTCCACGCCAGGGCGAACAGCACCGGCCGCCACCGCCGGCTGCCATCACGCTGAAAAAATGCCCATCCCACAGCCCCGAAAAGCGGCAGGGAGTAGATCGGATCGATGATGAACGTGGAGCCGAGCGCGAACGGGTGGCGGCTCAGCGGCCACAGCAGTTGCGTCCCGTACACGGTGAAAAAGTCCAGCATGGGATGCGTCCACAGCGCCCAGAAAAAGACGGCCATCCACGGTTTTGTCTCAGACAGATCCGCGCGTTTGCGGTAGAGGTAGCTGAACAGCCACCCCAGCATGGGCGCGGCGACAAACGCAAAAAGGAGGCTGTGCGTGGGGCCCCGATGAAACGCCAGCGCCTCGGCGGGCGTCTGGAAGGGCGCAAGGAGCACGTCGAGGTCGGGCAGCGTGCCAGCGACGCCGCCCCAGAGGAGGGCGCGGCGGCCCAGCCGGTGTCCGGCCACGGCCTCGCCCACGGCAGCCCCGAGGGCAAACTGGGTGAGAGAATCCAAAGGGTGCGGAGGGGGTGGGGACGTGGGGAGGCGGTCGGGGCGGAAAAGGTGCGCAACGCAAGAAACGCACTCGCGCGTCCCCGTTCGGATCCTGGATGGTGCAGAGCAGAATCAGGAGCCACGGTGAGCGAGTGCGTGCCACGGCACGCCCCTACGGTTGCCGTTGAGCATTGCCCATTGCCCATTGACCATTCTCTCCCCCCTTCGCCACCGTAAGTTCTCGCCTTCCAACCGACGTTCACCCATGCTGCTCTGCCTTTTCGAAGATTCTCACGTGGCGCACCTGCGCCCCATCGTGGACACGCGGCCCGTGTGGGCGGTGCGGCTGGGCATCCTCAACCCGCTCGAAGCGGCCACGCGCCGGCTTGAACACAACGGCGTGGTGCTCCACAGCCGCGCCTACCTCGCCCCCACGGCCCGGCAGGAGCATGGCCTGCCCGTCAACCTTTTTCCTGAAGGCGTCGGTGTGCTGTTCGTCAACGGACGCGTGGTGCTCGAAGAGGGTGCGTTGCTGGATCGCCTGCGCACTTTGCAGGAGGGCGCGCCGGGCGTGGTGCTCGTGCAGGACGAAGTGGTCGTGGCGGCCTGGGTGCCACGCCTGCCGCCCGGTTTTGCTCTGCCCGACGCCGTGACGACTGAGGCCTTCGGCTCCCTGCCGTCCGAGCAGGTAGCCGGGGTTTCGCTCTTTACGACGCTGCCCGACGTGGTGCACGACGTGCGCGGGGCGCTCAGGCGCGACTTCGCCCTGCTCACTGCCGGGCGTCGGCAGATCGAGCGGACAGAGGCGAGCCTGCATCCCGCCGCGCTCGTGGTCGAGCCCGACAACCTCTTTCTCGCGCCCGGCGCAACCGTCCGCCCCGGGGCCATCGTGGACGCCTCGGAGGGGCCCGTCTACCTCGACCGCGACGCCTTCGTGATGCCGGGAGCCGTGGTGCGCGGGCCGGCCTACGTGGGCGTCGGCTCGCGCATCAACGTGGGGGCGAGCGTCGAGGGCGTCGCCATCGGGCCCGGCTGCAAGGTAGGCGGCGAGGTGCACACGGCCATTTTCCACTCGTACAGCAACAAGGCCCACCAGGGCTTCGTGGGGCACACCTACGTGGGCCGGTGGTGCAACTTCGGCGC
>CBDUBO010000450.1:0-2819 GCA_965365405.1 uncultured Rhodothermales bacterium
AGGAAATAGACTGCATCATTCCGGCCATCCGGCAGGCGTGCGACGAAGGCATCCTGACGTTTGGCCCCTTTCCCGCAGACGGCTTTTTCGCCATCGGCGCGTACCGCGTCTATGACGCCGTGCTGGCCATGTACCACGATCAGGGACTGGTGCCGTTCAAGACGATCACCTTCGAGCAGGGCGTCAACTACACCGCCGGGCTGCCCATCGTGCGCACCTCGCCCGACCACGGCACCGCCTTCGGCATCGCGGGGCAGGGCAAAGCCTCGCCCGGCTCGATGCGCAGCGCGCTTTTCCTGGCCGTGGACATCGCGCGCCGCCGCGCAGGAATGGCCGAGCCAGCTTAAAGCCGCGTCAAACCCCGGGCATCGAGCGTGTCGCGCAGCGCGAGGGCACTTTCTTCGCCTCGCCGGGCGGCCTCCGCATTGTCCGCGAGGAGCTGGCTGAGCGCGACTTGGGCCCTGGCGTTGCCCCGCCGGGCTTCGCGGGCCACGACCTGCGCGGCGGCCACGAAGTCAACGGGGAAAGGTGGCCTGCCCTGCTGGTGGAGCAACATCTCCCATTCGAACGCCATCGGGTCGCCGCGCCTGGCGGCTGTCTGATACAGCACCCGTGCTGTTTCGCCATCGCCCTGCCGCTCGGCCAGGATGCCCAGCCAGCGCGCCGCGTACGCATCGCCATCGGCGTGTGCCCTTTCGAGCAGCAAGCGTCCCGCCGCGGTATCGCGTGCCACGGGCGCTCCCACGGCGTCTGTGCCCAGCAGTAGCGCCAGGCCGTGCTCGGTGTCAGGATGCAGAGATTCGCGGACGGCAGACTGCTCCGAAGCGGTGCATGCGGCGAGCAGAAACAGCAGTAGAACGGGGTAAAGGCGGCGCGGCATGGCGATATTGCAGCGAGTGTTTCAGCCCTATCGGTTTCCCCGGTTGCCCCCTAAACCTGCCATGTCCCGCACTGTCAACCCTTACGAAGCCCTCGCCGCCGGCTACGACGTGGTGATGGAGCACGTGGATTACCCGTTCTGGGCGGGCTACGTCCACGACCTCCTCCAGCGCCACCACCCGCAGGCGAAAACCCTCCTCGAACTGGGCTGCGGCACGGGCTCGCTCGCGCTCGAACTCCAGCCGCTTGGTCCGTACCGCTACCACGGCACCGACGCCTCGCCCGCCATGATCCGCGTGGCCGAGGCCAAGGCCGACCTTTACAACGCCGACGTGACCTTCTCCGTCGCCGACTTTTCCGCCTTCACCACGAGTCAGCCCGTGGACGCCATCGTGCTGCTCTACGACGGCCTCAACTACCTCGTCCACCCCCAAGACGTGCGGACGATGTTCGAGCGGGTCGAAGCGGCTCTGGGGCTCGGCGGCGTGTTCATCTTCGACCAGTCCACCCCGGCCAACTCGGAGAACAACGAGGCCTTTTTCGAGGATGAGGGCGAGGCCGAAGGGTTTTCCTACAAGCGCACGAGCCACTACGACCGCGCCACGCGTCTGCACACGACGGCCTTTCGGCTCGATGTGCAGGGCACGGCGTTCGAGGAAACGCACGTACAGCGCGCCTACGAAATGGAAGAAGTACGCCTGCTGATCCCCGAAACCCTGGCCTTCGTGGCGGCCTACGACGGCTTTTCGGGCGACGAAGCCACGGCCCATTCGGAGCGTGTCCACTGGGTGCTGCGTAAGGCGTGAGCGGTTGCTCGGTCGAAGGGAGAAACGGAGGAACCCCTCCGCCTCCCCGTTCGCCCTTTGCTCTTCACTCTATTCCACCACATGATCCACTTTCAGAACGTCACGGCATCCTACGTCCAGCCCGACGGAATGCGCCGCACCGTGCTCGAAGACCTGACGCTGAAGATCGAGCAGGGCGAGCACGTGCACATCGTCGGGCCGACGGGCTGCGGCAAGAGCACCCTGCTCAGGATGCTTTACATGGACGTGCGGCCCGACGCGGGCGTGGTGCAGGTGGGGGACTACCGCAGCGATTCGCTCAAGCCGAAGGAAGTCCCATTTTTGCGCCGCTCGCTCGGGGTCGTGTTTCAGGATTTCCAGCTCCTGCCCGACCGTACCATTTTTGACAACGTGGCCTTCGTGCTCTACGTGACGGGCAAAAAAGGCCCCGCCGTCAAGACGCGCGTCATGCAGGCGCTGGCCCGCGTGGGCCTCACGCACAAGCGGCAACGCTTTCCGCACGAGCTTTCGGGCGGCGAGCAGCAGCGCGTCGCCATTGCCCGGGCCGTTGTGGGCGAGCCGTGGGTGCTGCTGGCCGACGAGCCGACAGGCAACCTCGACCCTGCCGTGTCGGACGAGATCATGAAGCTGCTCTTGGGGCTGCACACCCAGGGCATGACGCTCCTCATCGCCACGCACGACTACCGCCTCGTCAAGAAGTACCCCACGCGTACGCTTGGCTTCATGAACCGGCAGTTCGTCGAGATCGACCCGATGACGCTGTAGAGCAAGGGGACTGGGGATAGGCATAGGAGTGCAGTGAATGCGCCCCTACGCCTCGGCCACATCCCCCATGGACCATTGGCGATTGACCATTCCCCGTTGACCATTTTCTCCCCCCACGTCCCCCTATTCCCCATTTCCCCATCCTCACCCTATCTTAACGGCTCTGTAACGGCCCGCAGGAGGGGATGCGCAGGCGTCCCCTCTTTGCGTGAGTCCCCTTCTGCCCGCCGCCCAACCCGATCCGATGGAGCTGCTTCAACAGATCATCAGCGCAATCAACGAGCCGCTGACCCCCATCCTCGTCATCTCCCTGCTGGGAACTGGCCTGTTTCTCACCTTCCGGCTGGGTTTCCCGCAGTTCCGGCGGCT
>CBDUBO010000451.1:0-2817 GCA_965365405.1 uncultured Rhodothermales bacterium
CTTTGAGCAGGTGGGCGGGCTCGATGCCCTGGTGGTTGCGCGAGGCGGCCAGTTGGGCGGCTTCCTGCACGGCCTCCTGCGCCTTGACGGTAAACTTTTGCAGGTTCATATCTGAAAAGGGGATTGCGTCTTCAGCAGAAGCGCGCCACGCTGTCAGCCAGCCGGGCGCGCCGGATCAGGGGAGAGGCGTACGAAAAGCGTTCCGCCGGCTCCCGGTCTGTCGCAATGGCACGCCCTTTCGATGAGGCAGGCCGGACAGGGTTTCGGCCCGGCTGCGCCGCCTGTGTTACGTGTGGGTTGCTGCCGTCAGTCGTCCACGCGCACCAGCATCAGCCCACCCGCAGCGCCGGCGTCGGCCAGCACGAGGAGTGGGGCTTCTCCACCCTGAAGCTGCACCACCTCGTCCAGCAGCACGGCTGCGGCCTGCGTGCGCGTCACCTGCAAGCGGTACGCGCCGGGCGTGCGGTCGAGGTAGCCCGTGTTCTGCCGAAAGGCGAGCGCAGGGAAAAGCGGCGCGCCGGGCGGACTGCCATCGGGAAAGAGAAAGACGGTGACCGAGTCCGAAAGGGCGGCAGCGTGGACGATGCGCGCGTACGCTGTTCCGGCCTGCCCGGTGAACACGCTGTCGCGCAGCACGATGGGCCGCAGTTCGGCGGCGGCGCCCGCGGCCACGAGGGTTTGCCGGGCGTCCGGGATGAAGTCTATGATGAAGCGCAGCGGCGCGCGGTTGTTGGCCGAGGAGCGGATGCGCACCTCCTGTTCACCCGCGTCGAGGGTGTTGTCGTAAGGCGTCGCGTCGCCGAAGCGGATGGTCTCGAAAACGGCGCTGCTGGACACGAACACGTCGAGCAGGTCGGCGTCGGGGGAGGCGTGGACAAAGCGCAGGGCCGTCTTTTCGTCGCTGCCGCCCGAGCTACAGGCGGTGAGGGCGAAAAGTGCGGCAAGGAGGAGGCGGGGCATGGGGTGGGCGAGAGGGGGAATCAGAGCTGGGTGCCGAGTCCGAATCGGGCGCGGTACGTGGTGTCGGCGGGGGTGTTGAGCTGCCAGTACGGAAGGCGTTCCGTGTGGACGAGTGCGGCGCGGTCGCCGTCCGACGTTTGCCACGCCAGCACGCGGTGCGGGGCCGCCTGCTCCACGGTGAAGTAGCGCGTGTACGGGCCCTGGCGCAGCGTGAAGCGGGTAACAGGCGTGCCCGCCTGCACGGTGTCGGCGCGGGTGAGGGTTGCTGCCTCGGGCGCGAGGGGCTGGTGGCTTTTGCGCTGCCGCCACAGGCTCGGCACCAGCATCCCCTGCCAGTCTGCACCGCCGTTGAAGGGACCGTCGAGTTCGCGGAGCTGGATGAGGAGGGCGTCTTCGTAAAGCGTGCCCGCTGGCGTGGCCACGCTGGCCGTCGTTTCGCCCTCTTCGGCGAAGTAGGAAAACAGCGTGGTGCGGAAGCCGTCGGCGCGGGGCCAGACACCCCGGAACACGTGCCCGCACCACTCCTGCGCCGTGAGCGTGAGCTTGGCGGGCTGGAAGCGCAGCCCACCCCAGTCGTCCACCGGACTGAAGACGCTCGTCATGACGGAGTACGGGTAGAGGCCCGTCAAAAACTTCTCGCTGCTGTTGAGCTTGAGCATGCCGATGCGGTCGGCCCCCTCGGCGGCATCGTCCTTGACGAGCGTCTGCCGGTGGACGGGTTCGGTGACGTAGATGAGGACGACCTCGGCCTCGCGCGGCGCGCCATAGCGCTCCATCGTGGCCTGGTAACGGTTCAGTTCGGCTCTGCCGTCGCCCCACACGTTCCAGAAGGCGCTGCTGGCCTGCGCCTGCGGGCGGTCGGGGAGGGCGGCGGCGGTGCCCGCGGGTGCCGATGGGCGTGGCGTTTCGGGGGCCGACGGGGTGCTGCACGCCACCAGCAGAAACAGCAAGGGAAGGGGGCGCAGCATTCGGCGGGGGCAGTTTTCCACGCGCAGGAAACGTCGCCGCGCCGCGCCGGGTTCAGCCCTCCCCGTTTGCCCTGCCGGGTGCCGCCCTTTTTACACTCTGCCCATGCACCGCCTGCTGCCCCTTCTGCTGCTCGTCTTCGCCGCCTGCACCTCCGAGGCCCCACCGGGCGCGCCCGACGCCGGCACGCGTCTCTACGTGGTGCAACAGGAAGGGCGCTACGGATTCATCAACCGGCAGGGCGAAATCGCCATTCCGACGCGCTACGAGTACGCGGCCCCTTTCCACGAGGGGATGGCGCTCGTGCGCAAGGGCGGCAAATTCGGCTATGTGGATGCGACAGGACAGGAGGTGATCCCCTGCACCTACGACGACGCCTGGCATTTCTCCGAGGGGTTGGCCCCTGTCCGGCTGGCGGGTGAGGAGAAGTGGGGCTTCATCAACCGCACGGGTCGGCTCGTCGTGGATGCCCAGTTCGACCTGGCACCGGGCATGATGGAGCAGGCGGCGGCAGGCGACGGCCCCGACCGCTTCCAGGCGGGTGGACGCTACGGCTTCCGCGCCCCCGACGGCGACACCCTCATCGCGCCGCAGTTCGAGCAGGCGTGGAACTTCCGCGATGGGCTGGCGCGCGTGCGCACGGGCGGCAAGTGGGGCTTCATCGACGCCACGGGCGAAATGGTCATCCCGGCCCGCTACGACCTGGCGTGGGACTTCGACGACGGGCTGGCCCTCGTCGAGGTGAGCGGCGCGCAGGGCTACATCGACCGGCAGGGCCGCACCGTTTGGCCGCCGACCCGGTAGGCGGGGCCTGCGGAAATAGGCCGTCCTGCCCATGTGGCGGGTAGACGCGGCGGGGTAGCATAGGATCGTACTCGACCACGATCCGCC
>CBDUBO010000452.1:0-2814 GCA_965365405.1 uncultured Rhodothermales bacterium
ATCCTTACCGTGGACGGCGTGGGCGAGTGGGCCACGGCGTCGTGGGGCGTGGGGGTGGACAACCACATAGACCTGCGGGCCGAACTCCGCTTTCCGCACAGCCTGGGCCTGCTCTATTCGGCCTTTACCTACTACACTGGCTTTCGGGTCAATTCGGGCGAGTACAAGCTGATGGGCCTCGCCCCTTACGGCACGCCCCGCTACGCCCCGCTCATCTTCGAGCACTTGATGGACCTGCGTGAGGACGGCTCGTTCCGGCTCGACATGCAGTACTTCAACTACTGTGCGGGTCTGACGATGACCTCGCGCCGCTTCGACGCGCTGTTCGGCGGACCGCCCCGCCAGCCCGAATCGCCGATTACGCAGCGCGAGATGGACCTGGCGCGGTCCGTGCAGGAGGTGGTGGAGGAGGTGATGCTGCGCATGGCGCGGCACGCACGCCGCGAAACGGGGGAGCGCCACCTGTGCCTTGCGGGCGGCGTGGCGCTCAACTGCGTCGCCAATGGGCGCATCCTGCGCGAAGGCATCTTCGACGACCTGTGGATCCAGCCCGCGGCGGGCGACGCCGGCGGCGCGCTCGGCGCGGCGCTTTTCGCGTGGCACCAGCACGGCGGAAACGCCCGCGAAGCCGTACCGGGCCGGGATGCCATGCAGGGCAGCTTTCTCGGCCCCCGCATCGAGGAGGAAGTGGAGGCGTGGCTGGCCGGTCAGGAGGGCGTAGTGGCGCACAGGCTCGACGAAGAAACGCTGGCCAGGCGGGTGGCGGCGCTGCTGGCCGACGAGAACGTGGTGGGCTGGTGCCGGGGACGCATGGAGTTCGGGCCGCGCGCGCTGGGCGGGCGCAGCATCCTCGGCGACCCGCGCAGCCCGCGGATGCAGTCCGTGCTCAACCTCAAAATCAAGGCGCGCGAGTCGTTCAGGCCCTTTGCGCCCGCCGTGCTGGCCGACGAAGTGGGCGAGTACTTCGATCTGGATCGGTCCTCGCCCTACATGCTCCTGGTCGCCCCCGTGCGAGAAGAGCGCCGCACGCCGCCCGTGCCGGGAGAGGACGCTCTCTTCGGCATCGAGCAGCTCAACAGGCTGCGAAGCGACCTGCCCGCCATCACACACGTGGACTACTCGGCGCGCGTGCAGACCGTCCACGCCGACACCAACCCGGCATTCTACGGGCTTCTCGAAGCGTTCAAGCGGCAGACGGGCTACGGCGTGCTCATCAACACGTCGTTCAACCGGCGCGGCGAGCCCATCGTGTGCACACCCGAAGACGCCTACCGCGGCTTTCTGAACACGCAGATGGACGCGCTCGTGTTGGGCAATTACTTGCTGCTGCGCGCAGAACAGCCCGCCGCAGACGTGGCCGCCGTCACTCCCGAACCCGTCGCTCTCGACTGACGCTGATGCCCCCGGATCGTCCTAAAACGCGGCAGGAACTACGCAAATTCGGCCTGACGATGCTGGCCGCTTTCGGCGTGCTGGGCGGCGTGCTGCTGTGGCGCGAGCGCGCGGCGGCTCCGTACCTGCTGGCCGTGGCGGCGCTTTTCGGGCTGGCGGGGCTCTTCGTGCCGGCCGCGCTCCGGCCCGTCGAGAAGGCGTGGATGAAGCTCGCCCTCGTGCTGTCGGCCGTCATGACGCGGGTGATTCTGACGGTCGCCTTCGTCCTCGCGATCACGCCGGTCGGGCTGGTGCTGCGCCTGATGGGCAAAGACCTGCTGGCCCTTCGGCGCGACTCCACGCTGCCGTCCTACTGGACCCCCGTAGAACCGGACGGCCCCGCCACGCGGCCCGAAAAGCCGTATTGAGGCGAGGGGAGAGAATGGGCAAAGGGCAGTTCGGCAATGTTCAATGGCAAACTGTAGGGGCGTGCCGTGGCACAACGAGGGCGCACCGAGGTGCGATACGGCATGACAACGCCTCCCGTCCGCTGCCTCGAACCCCCGCGCCATACCCGTATCTTTACCGCTCCAAAACCCTCCCGCCATGTCACGCCTGGGCACGATCTGGGATTTTCTGAAGGTGCGCAAAAAATGGTGGCTCGCGCCCATCGTGGCGCTGCTGCTGCTCTTGAGCCTGCTCATCGTGCTCACGCAGGGGTCGGCGCTCGCGCCCTTTATCTACACCATTTTCTGAGCTACGCGAGGGGCAGGCGCACCGTTACGCGTGCGCCCTTGCCAGCGGTGCTTTCGATAGCCAGCGTGCCGCCGTGTACGTGCGTGAGCGCGCGCGCCAGGTGAAGGCCGAGGCCCAGCCCCTGCTGCTCGTGCTGCGCCCGGTCGAACTGCACGAAGGCCGCCACCCGCTGCTGCTGCGCCAGCGTCATGCCGGAGCCGCCGTCCTGGATGGTGAACACGTAGGCGTCGCTGCGGCACTGGCCGGTGACGTGGACGGGCGTGCCCCGCTCGGAGAACTTGAACGCGTTGTCCACCAACTCGCTCACCACCTTGGCGAGGTAAGAAGAGGCCATCCGGACGATCCCCGCAGCCGCTTCGATCCGTAGATCGTCCAGGCGTTCGTGGCGCGTGTTGGCCACGACGTAGGGCTGCGTGGTGAGCGCGTCGCGCGCGTCGGTGCGGCCTTCGGCGATGAAATCCAGCCGCGACTCCTCGTCACGCCCGACGAGTTCGAGCTGGGCGTAGAGGCTGAAGTTTTCGACGAAGCGCTCCAGCCGCATCCCGGCGCGGTACACGTCGTCGAGCAGGTGACCGGCGAACTCGCCGTCGAGCGTGCCCCACTCGTCGCGCAGAAGCTGCGTGCAGCCGAGAATGGTGACGAGCGGCGTGCGCAGCTCGTGCGGCACGTTCTGCGTCAGGTCGGAGC
>CBDUBO010000453.1:0-2812 GCA_965365405.1 uncultured Rhodothermales bacterium
GCGCCGGGCCTGCTGGAGCAGCGGGACGATGGCTTCTTCGTCCGGAGCGATGGAGAAAAAAGCGAGGGGATCGCCGGTGGGACCCGGCGGCGCGTCGGCGTAGGTGTAAGCCGGGCCGGCGACGAAGTCCGACGCGCCCATCGCCAAGCGGACGTAGCTGATGCCGATACCCTCGGTGGAGGAGAAGAGGGCACGGAGAATCGCGTCGCGCTGAGGCGAATGCGCGATCACGTGGGCCGCAGAATGCGTGAGCGCCGCGCCGAAGCCCGCCATCTGCTGATACCGGACGGCATCGTCCACGCGCACCTGCAACGGTACCGTGCTGCTGCCCGTCCGAAACGCCAGCGGCGGCTGTTGCGCCAGCCGCGACTGTCCGTCGCCCGTCGTCACCCACGCCTCGGCCTGTGGCGGAGCGGCAGAGGGCGGTGCGCTGCACGACGCGCACGCGCCCAGGGCGGTGCACACCAGCAGGGCAGGACCAAAAAGGCGATAGAATCGGGAGGCGTGCATCCGGTGGAGGAGCAGAGGCGCCCACCAGCGGAGAACGCTGCGGAGCGCACGGCAAGGTAGCACCCAGGCCGGCAGGGCGGCAGCAGAGTTGCCCTGGCGACCCGGTAGTTTTTTTGCCGCCGCATTGCGTCGTGCCTTGACACACCAGTTAAGGAAACGTTAATTGAACCACGTCGAACCGTTTCGTTGAAGGTCAAACCGGGGTCAGCCCGGAAGCGGTTTCGCCCCGATCCTCGATCTCCAGAAGCTTCTGCTCCGCTCCCCACGCGCCCGATTCCGACGGCGCTGCAGGTATAGGAGCTTGCGACTTGAAAAGATTAGCAACTGACGAACCATTACCCCGCTCCGCTATGCGCGCATTGCTACGTCTGATGGTTGGTACCGCATGCATGGCGCTGTTGGTGCTGGCCGTAGTTCCCGTCGCGCTGGCCGGAACGACCGGTAAGATTGCCGGGCGCGTGGTGGAAGGCGCGACGGGAGAGCCCCTGCCCGGCGTGCAGATCATCGTCGAGGAGACGGGGCAGGGCACCGTCACCGACGCCGACGGCTACTACGCCATCGTGAACGTCAAGCCGGGCACCTACAAAGTCGTTTTCCGCTACATCGGCTTCGCCACCACACGCGTCGAGAACGTCGAGGTAATCGTGGACAAGACCACGAAGATTGACGTGGACATGCGCGAGGAGGTGATCGAGGGGCAGGAGGTCATCGTGACGGCGGAGCGCCCGCTCGTGGAAATGGACCGCACGACGACGACTTCGTTCGTGGATCAGAAGCAACTCGAAAACCTGCCCGTGCGCAGCCTGGGCGAAGTGATCAACCTGCAGGCGGGCGTCGTCGAGGGCCACTTCCGGGGCGGACGCGGCGGTGAGGTGGCCTACCTCATCAACGGCGTGCCCATCACGAACCCGTACAGCAACAGCGCGGCGTTCGAGGTGGAGAAGAACATGGTATCGGGCCTGGAAGTGATTTCGGGCGTGTTCGGTGCCGAGTACGGGCAGGCCATGTCGGGCGTGGTCAACATCATCACGAAGGATGTGCCTCGCAAGTGGACCGGCTCGGTTTCGGCAGAGGTGGGCGGCATTTTCAGCACGCGCGAGGTCGAATACGTAGAGCGGACGGTGCCCGCGGGCACGGCGCTGGGCATCGGGGATTTCGAATCCACCTTCGTGCCCTACTACGAGTTCGCCAACCCGCTGGGTCGTCGCGACATGCAGCTTTCCATTGGTGGCCCCATCCTCTCCGAGAAGCTCGGCGTGCAGGTGACGGGGCGCTACGTCTACGACGAGAGCCACGTGGTGGGCCGCCGCCTGTTCATGCCCTCGGATTCGTCGCAGAACATCACCTCCGACGCGCCCGAATCGTGGCTGATCGCCTCGACGGGCGACCAGGAGTTCGTGCCGTCCCACAACGAGCGCTACTCGCTCAACGGCACGCTCATGTACCGCTTCACGCCCAAGGTGCGGGCCGAGTACAACCTGTTCTGGCAGAACGCCGAGGGCCGCAACGTGGACCGCTACCGCAAGTACGTACCCGACGGCATCAACCGGTACTACGCGGACAACCAGTTTCACCTGTTCGGGCTGCGCCTGACGCTCACCAACAGCTCGTTCGCCAACGTCAACTACAGCTACCTGCGCGACAAGGGCGCCTCGCGCCTCTACGACGTGCCCGACGATTTCGAGCAGACGGGGCTGCTCGACACGCGCTACGTTTCTTCCCGCCTGGGCACATTGCAGGGCGTGAACGCCTACCAGATGGGCGGCAACGACCTCTTCAACGCCTCTGACCTGACGCAGACACACACCGTCCTGGCCGACTTCACGAGCCAGGTCAACCGCGTCCACCAGGTCAAGGTGGGCGCTTCGGCCCGGCTCCACCGCATCGACAACGGCTCCTACGGCATCGAGATCGGGCCGCGCACGTCGTACCAGCCCATGCTGGCCGTGGACCGCTACGGACGCGACACCCTCCAGACGCGCCCCTACGAGCTGGCAGCGTATGTGCAGGACAAGATGGAGTTCAAAAACCTCATCGTGAACGCGGGCCTGCGCTTCGACTACTTCCAGCCCGACTTTCTCGTCCCCCTCGACTGGACGCAGGCCGACCGCCTGTTCATCCCCAACCTCGACGTGCCGGGCGATTCGCTCTACAACCGCCGCGACGCCGACGTGCGCTGGCAGATCAGCCCGCGCGTGGGCATCGCCTTCCCCATTTCGGCCACGGGTGTGGTGCGCTTCTCGGCGGGCCTCTTTTTCCAGGTGCCGCAGCTCTCGTTCCTCTACCAGAACCCCGAGTTCGA
>CBDUBO010000454.1:0-2804 GCA_965365405.1 uncultured Rhodothermales bacterium
GCCTGCGTGCGCTTGCCATAGTCGTAGTGGACGGGTAGCGCGGGCAGCAGGTCGCTGTGCATCCACGCCCGCACGTCCGCAATCTGGGCCTCGACGTCGGGCGTGAAGGCGGGATTCCACTCGATGCGGGCCTCTTCGCGCCAGAACACGCCGCCGCCCGACTCGAACGCGACAGGAGCACGCAGCCGCAGCAGTTGTGTCATCGCCTCGACGTAGGGAAAGGCGCGCCCGGAGAGCAGGCTCAGAACCGGCCGAGCCGCCGCAGCTGCGTCGGCGAGGGTGGCGAGGCGGGGCAAATCGTAGGGTTCGTAGGGGGCGGCCAGGCAGCCGTCGATGTCGGAGATGAACAGGCGAACCATGCGGTACGGCGGTGGAGAATGCAGCAAGGGGCGGCAAAATAGGGTTGCCTCCCCAACGCGGCCCCGCGCCACGGGCTCCGCTGCTGCCGGAGCGGTCTGCACCTGCTATCTTCGCTCTTTCCCTGCCCTTTGCCATGCGCACCGAACCTTACCTGCTGGGCCGCCCCGAAAAGCTGTTCGTGGTCTGCACGGCCGTTTTCCTGACCGCCCTCGTCGTGGCCGAAGCGACGGCATCCAAGCTGTTTACCGTGCTGACGCTGCCCAGCCCCGTCACCCTTTTCGGGCAATCGTTCAGCAGCGTCGTGATGACGGCGGGGGTGATCGCCTTCCCGGTCACGTTTATCGTCACCGACCTGATCAACGAGTATTTCGGCAAACCCGGCATCCGCTTCGTGACGCTCGTGGGCATGGCCATGATCGTGTTCGAGTTCGTGCTGCTTCAGGCCACGATGTGGGTGCCCGCCGCGCCCATCTCGCCCGTGCCCGGCGCCGCTTTCGACACCGTTTTCGGCGCGTCGGGCTGGATCATCCTTGGTAGCCTCACCGCCTACACGCTTGGCCAGTTCACCGACATCACCCTGTTCCACTGGCTGCGCCGCCTCACAGACGGGCGCTACCTGTGGCTGCGCGCAACGGGTTCCACCTTCGGCTCGCAGTTTATCGACACGTTCGTCGTGCTGTTCGTAGCGTTTTTCCTGCCGGGCCAGATGACGATTCAGACCGTGCTCGCCGTCACCGTTTTCAATTACGCCTACAAGTTCATCGTCGCGGTGGCCGTGACGCCGCTCATCTACGCGGCACACTGGGCGATGGACCGCTATCTGGGCGAGCGCCTGGCGGATGCGCTCGTGGAGGCTGCGGAAGAATCGTGACGGTGGCTCGGCAGGCCAGATGCGTGGGGTCTCTGGCAGCGAAATAAGCCTTTCATTCCCCCGGGGATTGTCGTTTTTTCCCCGGTCTTTTTTAGCTGGCCCTGCCGATGACGCGCTATTGCCTCGCGCCGCTCCTACTCTGCCTTTGTACGCTTGCTGCCACCGCGCAGACCGTCCAGCACCCGTTCACGTTCACCCACGTCCCGACCGGCTTGCCCAGCGTCCGCAGCGCTCTGGCGGCGTGGGCCGACGTGGACGGCGACGGCGATCTGGACCTGTTTCTGAGCGGCTATGAGAAGCTGGACGTGAAGGGCAACTACGCCCTGCGGGCGCACCTTTACCGCAATCAGGGCATCCTCTCCGATCCGCGGGTGCCGGGCCAGGAGCGGCCCGACCTGGCCGACGGGGCCAGCGGCATCACGCCCGTAGCCTTTGGCGATGCCGCCTGGGGCGACTACGACCGCGACGGCGACCTCGACCTCGTCGTGCTCGGCAGCACCACGGCGGCTCCGCCCTACACGCCCTCGACGACGCTCTACCGCAACAGCGGCGGCACGCTCACCGCCGTTGCCGCGGGCCTGCCCGCCCTCCACAGCGGCCAGGTCGCCTGGGCCGACTTTGACGGCGACGGTGACCTCGACCTCCTCCTCACCGGCACGGCAGCCGCCACCGCGCCCTATACCGGCGAGACGCATTTGATGCTGAACACCAACGGCACGTTTGCGGAGCAGGCCACAGCCCTGCCGGGCCTCGCCTTCGGCACCATCGTGTGGCGCGACTTTGCGGGCGATCCACGCCCGGACGTGCTGCTGAGCGGACTGACGGCACGGGGCATCGTGACAGAGCGATGGGAGCAGCAGACCGGTGCGTTCGTCAAGATCGCTGACGAAAGCGGCGTGCTCTTTGGACGCGCAGCCGTCTCGCCG
The DNA here is from genome assembly GCA_965365405.1 of uncultured Rhodothermales bacterium. Lineage (GTDB taxonomy): Bacteria > Bacteroidota > Rhodothermia > Rhodothermales > BA12 > CBDUCD01. Next base: position 2,158 of record CBDUBO010000454.1, read on the forward strand.
CGTGGTGCCGGCCAGCAGTTCGCCCTCACGGGGGCCGTTCCCAGCCCGTACTACTTCGAGGGAAACACGCGCCTGACCGTGTCCGTCACCGCGCCCCAACTTTTCGCCGGAGGCGTGGACTGGGGCGATCTGGACGGTGACGGCGACCTCGACTTCTCGCTGACGGGTCTGCCGCGCCCCTTCCGGTCGGGCGAGCACCACGTGTACCAGCAGGTAGACGGCGCTTTCCGCGAGCAAAATCTGCTGCTGGGCACCCAGGGCGGCCCCCTGCACTTTCTCGACTACGACGGGGACGGCGACCTCGACCTCTTCAGCGCCGGGGAAATAACCGCGCTCTACCGCAACGACCGCCCGCGTCCGGCCGTCGTGCCGCCTGCCCCCGGTGGACTCGTGGCCGACGTAGGCGCAGAGGGCGTGACGCTGCGGTGGGACAGTGGCGGCGATGCTTCCACGTACGACGTGTGGGTGGGCACCGCGCCCGACCGCCCGGACGTGGTGGCTCCGCCCCTTCACCCCGCCACCGGGCGGCGGATGCAGGCCCTGCCGGGCTCCGTGGATGCCGCCGAGACCTTCCTCCACCTTCCGGCAGGCACGTACTTCTGGGGCGTGCAGCGCATCTCAGGCGAGCGCGTCGGGTCGGCGTTCGC
>CBDUBO010000455.1:0-2804 GCA_965365405.1 uncultured Rhodothermales bacterium
TCCACCTGCCCGGCGGGGATCGTCGCGGTGCCGGCGCGCAGGTCACCCGCCGAAACGCACAGGCCCGCGAGCGCCTCCGACCCGATCACGGCCAGTTGGGCCGACACCTGCTCGTTGCGCACGCCGCGCAGCACGAGGGCCGAGTCGGGCGGCCATGCCTCGATTTTCGCGCCCGGAAAGCGCGGCACCCGCACCAGCGACGACACGTCGAACGCGCCGCCCGGCACCCACACCGTCAGCCCGCTGCCGGGCAACATCCGCTCGGCGTGGACGCGCAGCCACTCGGGCACGGCGTCGAGCCCGTCGAGGTTGCGCGCGTCGGGCAGGGCGCGCGGCTGCGCGGGCACAGGGGTCGGCAGCGCCAGGGAGGTCAGCAGGCCCAGCAGGCAGAGGAAAAGGCGCATGGGGTCAGGGGCGCAAGCCGGGACGTGCGGGCGGGTGGTAGAGGCCGACTTCGGCGAGGAGCGGCACGGCGAGGGCGCTTTCGATCACGAGGCGCACGCGCGCGGTCGTGACGGGCGCGTCGAGGCGGTCGAGCTTTTTGTGCCCGATGGTGGTGCCCCGGCTGATCGTCTGCCACGCGCCGTCCTGCCACGCCTCCACGCGGTAGGCCGCCACGCGCTGGCCCATCTGAACGGGCTCCTGAAGCCGGATCACGCTGAACGTCACGGGCGCATCGAAGGCCAGCTCCAGCCAGACCGCTTCAGCGCCGTCGTCCACGGCCCAGTAGGTCGAGAGGTCGCCGTCGAGCACCTGCGCGGGCGCGTAGGCCGCCGCGCCGCCGCGCGTGCCCGATGCCGTGGCCACCGCGCCGCCGGCCAGGTTGTGCGCGAAAAGCGCGTCGAGCGCCGCCCGGAACGCGCGCAGCCGCGCCACGTCGGCCTCGGCGAAGCGCCCCTCGGGGGTGGGTGGCACGTTGAGCAGCAGCACGCAGTTGCGCCCGACGGACTTGAAGTAGATCTCCACGAGCGCCTCGACCGACCTGGGCTGCTCGGCGGCGTGGTAGAACCATCCCGGACGGATCGACACGTCGCACTCGCCCGGCACCCACGAAGCCGCGCCGCGCTCGCCGGTGTTGAGGTAGTCGCCGATGCCCGCCATGCCTACGCCCACCTTCGTGCGGTCGAGCGTAGACCAGTTCGTCTCGCCCGCGAAACCGCGCTCGTTGCCAATCCAGCGCACGTCGGGACCGGCGTCGGAAAAGAGAACCGCGCTGGGCTGAAGCTGCCGCACAAGCGCCCAGAAGGCGTCGAAGTCATAGTTCATGGCGCGGGCATTCTCGCCCTTCGCCCCATCAAACCAGACCTCGGCGAGGGGGCCGTAACCGGTGAGTAGCTCGCGAAGCTGGCCCAGGTAGAAGGCGTTGTAAGCGGCTTCGTCGCCGTAGCTCGGCTCGTGGCGGTCCCAGGGGGAGAGGTAAAGCCCGACCTTGAGGCTTTCAGCGCGGGCGGCGTCCACGAAGGCGCGCACCACGTCGCCCTGGCCGTTCTGCCACGGGCTGCCGGCCACGCTGTGGTGGGTGTACAGGCTGGGCCAGAGCGCGAAGCCGTCGTGGTGCTTGGCGGTGAGGATGAGGGTTTTGAAGCCCGCCTCTTTCGCCACGCGCGCCCACTGCCGCGTGTCGAGGCCGGTGGGGTTGAAAAGCGCCGGGCTTTCTTCCCCCGTACCCCACTCGCGGTCGGTGAACGTGTTGGGGCCGAAGTGAATGAACAGGCGCAGCTCGTCGCGCTGCCAGTCGAGCTGCCGGGCGGTGGGGAGGGGCAGCAGGGGGCGCGGCGGCGGCACCTGCTGCTGCGCAAGCGCACCCGTCGCGGCAGCCAGCAGGAGCAGGCCGCACGCGATGGGACGGGGGCAGAAGGGCAGGGGCATCGGCTCCGTGCTGGGCTAATCGCCGAGCGGGCGGTAGTTCACGGCCATCACGCGCAGGCGCTCTAAGTGGCCGGGCAGGCGGCCCCGGAACGAGAACCAGTTGCGCGCTTCTTTGGGCGACCACACCACCTCGGCGAGCGCCAGCATGCGCGGGAAGACCATGTACTCGACGTGGCTGTCGGTCTTGATGTACTCTCGCCACAGGTTGGCCTGCGCGCCCAGCACCAGAGGGGCCTGCTCGGCCGTGAAAAACGCCGGCACCGGCTCGTAGGCGTACACTTTTTCGAGCGTGATCAGGTTGCCGGCGGCGAGGGGCTCGGTCGTGGGGTCGCCCTGGTGATAGTCGAAGTAGAGTGATCCCGTTGGCGTCATGACGATGGGGTTGCCCTGCGTGGCCGCCTCCGCGAGCGCCTCTGCGTTCTGCTCGCGCCAGTACATGAGCGTGGCCGTCGGGCTCAGGCCGCCCTCGATGATCTCGTCCCACCCGACGAGCTTGCGCCCGTTGGCGTTCAGAAAACGCTCGATGCGCCGCACGAAGTAGCTCTGCAAAGCGTGCTCGGGCGAATGCCCCTCGACGCGCTCCAGCCCTTCGCGCCGGATCACCTCCTGCGCCACGTCGCTCTCCTCCCACGCCTTCTTCGGTGCCTCGTCGCCTCCGATGTGGACGTACGCGCCGGGGAAGAGCGCCATCACCTCCGTGAGCACGTCTTCCAGAAACGCGAACGTCTCCTCCTTGGGGCAGAAGATGTCCTCGAACACGCCCCACGTCTGCACCACGGCGACGGGGCCGGGGCGGCAGCCCAGCTCAGGATAGGCCGCAATCGCCGCCGAGGCGTGGCCGGGCATCTCGATCTCGGGCACGACCGTGACGTGGCGCGCAGCGGCGTAGGCGACGACCTCGCGGATCTCGTCCTGCGTGTAGTAGCCGCCGTAGC
>CBDUBO010000456.1:0-2776 GCA_965365405.1 uncultured Rhodothermales bacterium
TCGGGCGACGCGGCCCCCGCCCTCGACGCGCTCCGCACCGCCGCTACCGCCACGGGCGTCGTGGTGCTGCGCGAGCGGCCTCGCAGCCGGCTGGACGTGCAGGGCCGCCGCGCCGACTACGCCCGCGCCCTGCCGCGCCTGGTCGGGCTGAGCCGCTACGCCGCGCTGCGCCCGCCCGAGCTGGCCGCCACCGCCCCTCCGGAGGGGCCGCCCCACGCGCCCGAAAAGGTGCGCCGCCCACCCCGCCCCTACGTCTCGCTCATGATCACGCACGAGAACGAGGCTCCGGTGGGCAACGGGTATACGGTGGCGGCGCAGTACGCGCCCGCCCACCCGGCTGCGCCCGGCGGCCAGGCCCTGACTGAGGTAACGCCGCGGATACACCGTGCCGGCCTGTACGGGGAGGCCACCTTCCACGTGCTGCCGTGGCTGGGCATCGGCGTGGAGGGGGCGCGGCACCGCAGCCTGCGCCCCCGCGAGGGCACCGACGAGGCACTGGGCACGACCCTGTTCTACGGAGCCTCCGTGCGGGCGCGGCGGCGCGTGCAAGAGACGCCCGTGGGCAGCGCGTGGCTGTCGGTAGGCGTCGGGCTGCGCCGCGTCACCGCTTCGCTGCGCGGCGTTTTCCTGGTGACGGCAGCGGCCCGTCCCGAAGCGCCGCCGCCCAACGTGTACGCCACCTACGAGGCCAGAGGAGAGCGCCTGCAACCCACCGCGCACGTGGGCTACGACGTGGCCGTGGGCCGGCACGCCTCGATCTACGCCGGCGTCAACGCGGCGCTGCCGCTCGAACTGCGCGTGCCTGCCCAGACGAGCACCTTCGAGCACGCGACGGGGCGCTACCAGGCCACGATGCCCGCCCACAAAACCGGCGTCGGCGCGGTGCGCTACCGGCTCGGCATCCGGCTGCACCTGTAAGCGACGCACAGGGCAACGCGGGCGTTTACCGCATTTTTCGTGGCACCGGGCGCGTGGATCGCGTTTTTTGCGCGTCTGCCCGTTTGCCGATTCTTACTGCTGCCCCCATGAGCCAGACGCCCGCGCCCGAAGCCCCCTCGACCGCCTACGACCCGGGGCGCATCGAGTCCAAGTGGTACCATTACTGGGAAGAGCGCGACCTTTTCCGCGCAGACGTGACGCCCGGCACGGAGCCGTTCGTCGTCATGATGCCGCCGCCCAACGTGACGGGCCGCTTGCACATGGGCCACGCCCTCCAGGACACCATCCAGGACGCGCTCACGCGCATGAACCGGATGCAAGGCCGCCCGGCACTCTGGATGCCCGGCCTCGACCACGCCGGCATCGCCACGCAGAACGTCGTCGAAAAAACGCTCAAAGAACAGGAGGGCCGCGACCGCCACGCGCTTGGACGAGAGGAGTTCATCAGGCGCGTGTGGGGATGGAAAGAGGAATACGGCGACATCATCCTCCAGCAGAAACGCCGCCTGGGCGACTCGGCGGACTGGAGCCGGGCGCGCTTCACCATGGACGAGGGTTTCACGCGCGCCGTGCAGGAGGTATTCGTCCGCCTCTACGACGAAGGGCTCATCTACCGCGGTCATTACCTCGTCAACTGGTGCCCGGTGGACCGGACGGCACTTTCGGACGAAGAGGTGGACAACGTCGAGCGCGACGGCCATTTGTGGTTCGTGCGCTATCCGTTCGTGGACGGCAGCGGCCACGTCACCGTGGCCACGACGCGTCCGGAAACCATCATGGGCGACACCGCCATCGCCGTCAACCCGGAGGACGAGCGCTACACCCACCTCGTCGGCAAAAAGGTGCGCGTGCCGTTCGTGGACCGCGAAATCCCCCTCATCGCCGACAGCTACGTCAAGAGCGACTTCGGCGCGGGCGCGCTCAAGGTGACGCCGGGGCACGACAAGAACGACTTCGAGATCGGGCAGCGCCACGGGCTCGAAACCGTGGGCGTGATGGCCCTCGACGGCACCCTCAACGAACACGCCGGGCCGTACGCCGGGCTCGACCGCTTTGAGGCGCGCAAGCGTGTCGTGGCCGACCTGGAGGCGCAGGGGCTGCTCGAAAAGGCAGAGCCCTACAAAGCAACGGTGCCGGTGTCGAGCCGCTCGAAGGCCATCATCGAGCCGCTGCTTTCCACGCAGTGGTTCGTGAAGATGCAGCCCCTCGCCGAACCCGCCCTCGAAGCCGTGCGCGATGGGCGCATCACGTTCCACCCGCGCCGCTGGGAGAACGAGTACTACCGCTGGCTCGAAAACATCCGCGACTGGACGATCTCGCGGCAGCTCTGGTGGGGCCACCGCATCCCCGTGTGGTACCACACCGACGCCGACGGGCAGATTGACGAAAGCCGCCCGTTCGTCGTCAGCGTAGAGCAGCCCCAGCCGGGCATGGTGCAGGACGAAGACGTGCTCGACACCTGGTTTTCGTCGTGGCTGTGGCCGTTTGCCACGCTCGGCTGGCCCGAGAAAACGCGCGACCTGGCCTACTTCTACCCCGGCGGCGTGCTCGTGTCGGGCTACGACATCCTCTTTTTCTGGATCGCCCGCATGATCATGGCGGGCCTCCACTTCACCGGCGAGATTCCGTTCAAGGACATCTTCATCACCGGCATGGTGAAGGACAAGCAGGGCCGGTGGATGTCCAAAAGCTTGGGCAACGGCATCGACCCGCTCGAAATGATCGAGCAGTACGGAGCCGACGCCGTGCGCTACTCGCTCACGATTCTGTGCACGCCCGGCCAGGACATCAAGCTCGACCCGAGCCGGTTCGAGATGGGGCGCAACTTCGCCAACAA
>CBDUBO010000457.1:0-2759 GCA_965365405.1 uncultured Rhodothermales bacterium
TCGGGGTACGGAGCCACGTCGTCGTCCATCACCCAGAGCCAGTCCCATCCCTGCCCCGCCGCGCGGGCGATGCCCTCGGCGAAGCCGCCCGCCGAGCCCGCGTTGCGCGCCAGCCGCACCACTTCGACGCCGGGGAAGCCCGCCAGCACGTCGGGCGTCTCGTCGGTCGAGGCGTTGTCGATGACGAGCACGTGGTCCGGCGCGGCCGTCTGCGCCTGGAGCGACTGCAGGCACTGCGCCAGCAGCGCAGCCCGGTTGTAGGTGACGACGACGGCGCACGTCCGGCGTGCCTGGTCGGCGAGAGCAGTGGAAGGGGGAGGCATCAGGAACGAGCAGGAGAAATCAGGCGGTGCGCGAGCAGGGCACTGGCGAGGGTCACAGCGACCTCGGCCCCGACGAGGGCCATTGCCATGCCGAGGGCACCGCGTGTGGGGACGAGCCACACAGCCAGCCCCAAATCCACCGCAGCCCCCAGCCCGAACAGCAGCGCGGCAGCACGGTCATGCCCCCGCGCCATCAACCCCTGCACCGTCCAGAACTGGCTCAGGGCGACGAGCAACGGCAGCGGAGCCAGCCAGCGGAGTACGGGGACGAAAGCCGCGTAGCCCGCTCCGAACACCCAGGGCAGCGCGGGCGCGGCGGCGAAGAGGGCGAGACTCAGTCCGACGCCCAGCGCGGCCATGCCACGCTGCGTGTGCCGCATCCAGCTCTCGGCGGCGGCTCCGGCGGCTACGCGGCTGTAACGCGGGTAGAGCGCGCGGTTGAGGGGCAGCAGCAGCAGGCAGGCGGCCCGCGCCGTCTGCTCGGCCACGCCGTAGCCGCCCACCTCGGCAGGGGGGGCCAGCAGGCTCAGCCAGAACACGTTGCCTGCCGCGTACGTCATCACGAGCACGCGCTGCACGAAGCCCATCCAGCCCTGCCGGAGCACGCGGCCCGCCTCGGCCAGCGTCGCGGTGCGCGTGCGCGGCATCAGGCGCAACGCCAGCCCGGCCGTTACGAACGCGCTCAGGCCATAGAGGATGGGCACGCGCGCGGCATGCAGCGGGTCGTGTACGAGCGCGAACAGGAGTGCCACGTAGAGCAGGCGCGACCCCACCACGACGCGCAGAAACGCGCCCGCGCGCTCGGCTCCTTCGAAGTACCAAGCCATCCACAGGCCATGCCCGGCGGCGATGAGGCACGCGCCGGCCACGAGTCCGCCGCTCGCCAGCGCCGCCCGGCTGGAAAGCTGCGTCGCCAGCACCAGGACGACGGCTCCGACGGCCAGCAAGCCTTTGGCCGCCACCACGCCCGCCGCCAGCGCTGCCCGCCGCGCGTCGTGCGGGGGCAGCGTGGACAGGGTGCGGGAGGCTGACACAGAGAAGCCGTACTCGGGCAGCGTGGCGGCCAGGTTGCCCAGCGCCAGCGCCGCCGCCACCGCCCCCCACCCTTCCGGCCCCAGCACGCGCGTCAGGTAGGGCAGCGTGGCGAGCGGAAGGGCGAGCTGCACCACCTGCACCCCCGTCAGGCTCAGCACGCCCCGCACCACGGGATGCCGCAGCCTTTGCGCCGCCCACGCCTTTCTGCCCCGGCTATCTCCCTGTGCAGTCATGCGTTTACGACGCCCCTGTCGGTGTACCTTGCGCGCGGCGCTTTCTGTGGATCACGTTTTGCTTCCCGGCGTGCATCCGCCCTTCCCCGTTTTTGTCCCACCGTTCATGCGCTCCCTGGTTTGCCTTCTCTTCCTTCTTACAGCGGCAGTGCTTCCGGCGGGCGCGCAGCACACATTCAGCCCTGGCTGGTTCAAAAGTGAAACCCCTTACCTCAAACTGGGCGTCGTCGAGGACGGAATCTACTACGTCACCGGAGCCCAGGCGCAGGCGGCGGGCCTGAACCTGGCGACCCTGCCGCTGGAAAAGCTTGCCCTGCTCGAAAAGGGCCGCCAGGTGCCTCTGCTCGTGCTGGGCGGCACGGGCCCCACGCTTGCTCCGACGGACACGCTCGTTTTCGTGGGGCGGCGCAACACCGGCGCAGACGAGGGCTGGGCCTACGACACGCCGGCTTCGCAGAGCAGCGCCCATTACAGCCTCTTCTCCGATACCACCTACTACTGGCTCCACGTCTCCGACGGCCCTGGCCTGCGCTACGCCCCCCTCCCCGACGCCGCGCCGGGCACGCCAGCCACCCTCGCACTGCGCGATACACTCCACGTCGAAAACGACGTGATCGGGTACGAAGGCGACTCCTTCAACTCCGGCCACCCGCTCTACACGCGCGGCGAGGGTCGCTACGAGCACCGCTTTTTTCTCACCACGGCGACCACGCAGGAGCGCACGTTCCTACTGCGCCTGCCGCAGTTCACCCGCACCGGCACCGTGGACGTGCAGGCGCACCTGAGCGCGGGCTCGGATTCTCAGCACCGCCTCCTGCTCTTCACCGAACAGTACGTCGGCAGCAGCCTCACCTTCGCGCCGCAGGACACCGTGGCGTGGTCTCGCTACGACTTCGCCGACCTCAGGGCCCGGCTACCGGCAACGGACGTAATTGCCAACGGTGACTTCCGCGTGCGCCTGCAACACGACAACAGCTTTGCCGCCAACCCCAACATCGTGTTCGTGGACTACTTCCGCGTAGGCTACAGTCGCAGCCTCGTCGCCACGGCCGGCCAGGACCACTTTGCCGTCGGCGCGGGCGACGTGCGGCTGGCGATGAAGGGCTACGGCTCCTCGGATGCCTTCGCGCTCGTGCCCGCCCTCGGCGGCTACCGCCAGGCCCGCACC
>CBDUBO010000458.1:0-2757 GCA_965365405.1 uncultured Rhodothermales bacterium
GGTGTGGTGCCGCGATCCCGGGCCGCTCTGGAAGCAGCTTTCGGCTTTTCCCTTTACCGCCACGGGCCTCGAACGCGCCGATTTCTTCTTCGGCGGCCCCAAGGGCGCTTCCGTCGCGCTCGACTTCCTGCTCGACCGCCGCCGCCGCACCATGCAGAGCTTCGGCCTGACGCACCTGCCGCGCGTGCAGGCAGGAATGCTCTACGCCCAGGACGACGCCGTGACGCGGCAGGGGTGCGAAACCGCCTCCGACTTTCTCAGCCGCCGCGCCGAAACCCACTTCCGCAGCCGCCTCAACGAAGGCCGCGCCGAAGAATCGTGCGAGTGGAGCCTGGCGCTCGCCATGAGCCGGATGCGCCTGCCCGTGCTCACCTGGTTTCAGGGCTACAACTCGCCCCAACTCGACTTCATCGGCGGACTGACGCGCTACGATGCCGACTTCGAGCATGTGCTGTGCCGCTACTACTGCGACCGCTTCGTGTACTCGCTACGCGGCCTCAAACACACGCGCCTGCGCGACCTGCTCATCCGCGTCTTCGCGAGCCTGCCCGGGCGCGGCGACTACATGGACGTGACGCCTTACGTCGTCCATTTCGGCTGGCTTCAGCACAAGCAGCCCTTTTTCGAGTTTGCCGAGCGCACCTTTGCCGAACTGACGAGCGGGCAGGAGATCGAAGCCGGCGACGGACTCTCCGAAAACACCTCCCAGGTGCCTGCCCGGCTGGCTGCACGCCTCTGAACTGCCTCAGCGCTTTCGTCTCATCCATGCTATTCCCTTCCAATGGCTAAGCAGCACAACCCCGGCTTTCTCCGCCTGGTCGAGGACGCCAAGACCAGCGTTCGTGAAGTGTCTCCTGCGGGCCTGCGCGAGCGGCAGGCGCAGAACCCGAACCTGGTGCTCGTGGACGTGCGTGAAGACGACGAGTGGCGCGCCGGCCGCGTCGCCGGAGCCATCCACCTGGGCAAGGGCGTGATCGAGCGCGACATCGAGAGCGAGATCCCCGACCCGGACACCGAGGTGGTGCTCTACTGCGGTGGCGGCTTCCGCTCGGCCCTCGCCGCTGAGAACCTGCGGCGTATGGGCTACACCAACGTCTTCTCGCTCGACGGTGGCTACCGCGCGCTCCAGGACGCCGGCTTCCCTACCGACGCGGCGTGACCAGGCGTGGGCGCGCGGCGGACATGGCTACGGATGAAGGATCTGCACCGGAACATGGGGCGCTATTCAGGTGCCTGTGGCCCGTTTTTCAGGACCACCTCTTCAGCCTGCCCTCGACGGACACGCTTTTCAACCCGTACGCGCCCGCACCCGACAGGCTGGCCGTGCCCGGCGCCGGGCAGATCCGCAGGGACAACCTGGCGCGTTACCTGAACGCCTACCGCGCGCTGCCGCCCGTGCTCGTCGTGGCCGAAGCGCCGGGGCCGTGGGGAGCGCGGTTTTCGGGCGTGCCGCTCACGAGCGAGGCCCAACTCGCCTGTCCCGACTTCTGGCTGTCCGGCGTCCCGACGAGCCTGGGCGAACCACACGGTGAGTACAGCGGACGCATCTACCACCGGGTCGTCGCGCCCTACCGGCAACGGGTGTTTACGTGGAATGCCGTCCCCTTGCACCCACATCGCGCGGGCGAGCCCCTCACCATCCGCACGCCCAGGGTAACCGAAGTGCGCCGCTTCGCGCCGCTGCTGGAAGCGATGGTGGCAGCCCTCCAGCCGCGCCTGACCGTCGCCGTGGGGCGCGTGGCCGAACGCGCGCTGCACGCTGTCGGGGCCGCGCCGCACTACGTGCGCCACCCCTCGCAGGGCGGCGCGAAGCTGTTCGAGGCCGGGATGGAGGCGCTGCTGAACGAAAAAACCTGACAGGTCTCAGAGACCTGTCAGGTTTGGGGATCGGTTGGGCGCGCGGTTACGCCTTCGCCAGGTGGTCGGCGACGGTTTCGCCGATGAGGGCCGGGTTCTTGACGACCACGGCGCCTGCCTCGCCGAGCGCAGCGAACTTGTCCTCGGCCGTGCCTTTGCCGCCCGAAATGATGGCCCCTGCGTGACCCATGCGGCGTCCCGGAGGCGCGGTCGCGCCGGCGATGAAGACGAATACGGGTTTCGTCATGTGCTGCTTGATGTACGCGGCGGCCTCTTCCTCGGCCGTGCCGCCGATCTCGCCAATCATCACGACGGCCTCCGTCGCGCCGTCGGCCTCGAAGAGTTCGAGCGCATCCACGAAGCGCGTGCCGATGATCGGGTCGCCGCCGATGCCGACGGCCGTCGTCTGGCCGAGTCCCTGGCGCGTGAGCTGGTCAACAGCTTCGTACGTAAGCGTGCCCGAGCGCGAAACGACGCCGACGGGGCCGGGCGAGAAGATCATGCCGGGCATGATGCCCACCTTGGCCTCGCCGGGCGTGATGACGCCGGGGCAGTTGGGCCCGACAAGGCGGGCACCCTTTTTCTGCACGTAGTGGTAGGCCGGCAGCATGTCGCGCACCGGGATGCCCTCGGTGATGCAGATGATGACCTCGATGCCCGCGTCGGCCGCTTCAAGGATGGCGTCGGCGGCAAACGGCGGCGGCACGAAGATGACGGACGTGTTGGCCCCTTCTTCCTTTACTGCGTCCGCAACCGTATTGAAAACGGGCCTGTCGAGGTGCTTGGTGCCACCCTTGCCCGGCGTCACACCGCCCACGACGGTGGTGCCGTATTCGATCATCTGCTCGGCGTGGAAGCTGCCTTCCTTGCCGGTGAAGCCCTGGACGACCAGGCGCGTGC
>CBDUBO010000459.1:0-2749 GCA_965365405.1 uncultured Rhodothermales bacterium
CTTTCGAGCCGGCCTTTTTGATCGTCGTGCCGAGGGCGCAGAACACGTCGTCGGCGGCGAGGGCGTCCCGGTAGTCTTCGAGCCGGTCGAACTGGACGACGTGGTGCGTGTGTCGGGGCGAGAGGGTGGTGGCCTTGCGCCGTCCCAGCGTCACGACGCGGGCATAGCCCTTCTCCCCCAGCAGCTTTTCTACCAGGTGGCGGCCCACCAGGCCCGTCGCGCCGGCCACGAGGGCGGTTCGGTCCGTCATTTGACCCGAAAGGCGCGGTAGCGCGCAAGCGACAGGCAATAGAGGCCGTAGGCCACGAAGCCGAGGGCAACGATGCCCAGCAGGTAAGGGCCGTAGCTCTGCCCCGCGAGCGCGTCGAAAGCCTGAGCCAGCCCACCCGCCTCGTCGGCATCGGACTGCCACGCGGCCTGCACGAAGAACCACCCGATAAGCAGAAACGTGACGCCGCGCGCCGACAGACCAAAGCGCCCGAGCCGCCGTGCCCACGTTTGCTCCTGAGCGCTCATCTCGCCGGTGCGGTAGTGCTCCATGAAGGACGCCTGCCAGGCGCGGTAGAACTGGTACACGCCCACGCCTGCTATGATGAGCCCCACGGCAGCTACGAGCCAACGCCCCAGGGGCTGCTGGAGCAGCGTCTGCGTCCACGACTCGGCGCTGTCGCCCCCGCCGCCCCCGCTGCCCAGTGCGCGCCGCCCGGCAAAGAGGGCGAGGGCCAGGTACGAGAACCCGCTGACGGCAAAGCCGGCGCGGCGCACGTACGAAGCAGCGTCGTCGCCCTCGTGGTCAGGGTCGTAGGCGGCAGCGGCAAAGCGCCACACGACGTAGGCCAGCAGACCCAGTGCGGTCAGCCCCAGCAGCACCTGTCCGAAAGGCTGCGTGCCGATGGCGCTGATGGCGCCGCGTCGGCCTTCCGATCCGCCGCCCGCCTGCGTGGCCGCCTGTACGGCCAGCACCCCGATGATGCCGTAAACGATGCCTTTGGCGGTGTAGCCCGCGCGGGCGATGGGTTCGATCAGGTGGTTGGTGTCGGGCATGGGGCGGGGCAGCGCGCAGCGGGCACGCGCGTTGGGTTGGAAAGCCAGGCGCTATTGAAAGGCGTCCAGCACGAGCGGTGTAACAAGGCGGTGGTGAGTGCGCAGCGTGTCGAAGCCCAGCCGGCGGCCCGCTTCTTCCCATGGTACCCATTCTACCTCGGTGATGTCTTCCTCGGCCTGTGGGGTAAACGTGGTTGCTACTGTACGCATCAGAAACCAGCGCGTCGTTTTGAGGCAGTAAGAGCCTTTGTCCAGGTAGCCATGCAGCGTGTCGCCCAGGGACAGCAGTACCTCGGCATCAGATGCACCGATCTCCTCGCCCACCTCGCGCTGCGCGCACAGCTTGCGGCCCTCGTCGTCGTCGCACTTGCCCTTGGGCAGGTCCCACAGGCCGCGCCGGCGGATGAGCAACAGGTCTACCTCCTCCTGCTCCTTGCGCACCACGTAGCCCCCCGCAGCGCGCACGGCGCGCACAGGTGCATATGGGCGCAGGTTCAGATACGCTTCGAGCGGCGCGTGGTCGGCTTCGAAGCCCATCGTCGTGGCGCGCAACCCTTGCAGCAGGCGCGCGTCGGCCACGAGAATCTCGGCAGAAAAAGCGCGGGCTTGTTTGAGCGAAGCGAAGAAAAGCGGAGGGGCCGGGGCGGGCAAGACAGGTTGAAAAAGCAGCATATGAAGTGTCGTAGCAACCCTGCATCAATCGGCCAGCGGGAGGATGGACATAACCTCCACAGTATCTTCAAATAAAAGCGAGCACCCCTGCCTCGGGCAAGGATGCTCGCGTCTCATTACCAAACTTGGACGCTACGGCGGGGTTCAGGAGAGGCGCTTGATGGAGCAGCCTATGGAGCGGGTCACCTGAGGCGCGATGGTTTCGCCTGCCGTCATGGCGCGCAGCGCATTCATCAGGTACGGCTTTTCGACGGCCGCGGCGTCGCGCGCGTTGTCGTCGATGGCGCCGCGGTAGAACAGCTTCATGTCGGCGTCGAAGAGGAACACGTCCGGGGTGCGGGTGGCCCCGAAGGCGTCGGCCAGGCGGTGGTTCTCGTCCACTACGTAGGGCATCGTGTAGCCCCGCGACGCGGCGTGCTGCTTCATGGCCGCCATGGAGTCCTCGCCGTCGCGCTGCGCTTCGTTGGGATTGACGAGCACGACGCCGAGGCCACGCTTGCGGGCTTCTTCGGCCAGGCTGTTGTAGCGGTTCTCCCAGGCCAGCACGTACGGGCACGTGTTGCACGAGAAGATGACGAGCAGGCCTTTCTCGCCCTTGAGGCCGTCGAGGGTGATGGTTTTACCCGAAACGTCCGTCATCTTGTAATCCGTCATCGGCGCGCTGCTGCCGATGGGGAGCGGTTCTGCGGGAAAGGTGAAGGCGAGCAGGGCAAGCCCGGCGCAGGCGAGGGCGGCAGTAGAGCGTCGCATAGGAGGAGTGGATTGGTGGGATTCTCAACGCATAAATTTATAGCGCTTCTGTGTTCCGGTGTCCCGTGCAGTGGCCGTCTTCGCTGCTGAACAATTCGCCCCCCGCGTCCGTTGTGGCCTGCCCCTCAGCGTTTCACCATGAGCAACACCATTCCTTTAGGGCAGCTGCACGACTTGGCGCTCCTCTACCTGGGGCTGGCCCACGGGGCCGATGCCGAACTGGCGCACGCCGAAGAGCAGGAGATCGTGGCCCGGCTCTACCGCTGGCAGCCTGACCGCGACC
>CBDUBO010000460.1:0-2749 GCA_965365405.1 uncultured Rhodothermales bacterium
GTGCACGCCACGCCCCAGGAGCCCGAGCGGTGGCTGCGCGTCGAGTCGTACCAGGTGGCGCACGCCCAGTTCGACCATTTCACCACGCCGCTCTGCTTTGCCGGGCACACGCATTCGCCCGGCGTAATGGGCCAGAAGGTGGGGCAGTTTCAGGTGCGCCCCGACGGACGCTTTTTCGTCAACGTGGGCAGCGTGGGCCAGCCCCGCGACGGCAACCCGCGCGCGTGTGTCGCCTTTTTCGACACCGAGACCTTCGCCTACGAACTCGTGCGGCTGCCCTATCATGTCGAAGGCGCGCGGCAGCGCATCGAAGACGTGGGTCTGCCCCGCACCCTGTCCGACCGACTGCGCACAGGCCGGTAACAGCGCAGGTGCTGGTGGACGATAGATGGAGACTGGGCAGCGGGAACGGTTACCCCGGCTGCGTGCGTCCCACTGGGGCCAGAAGGCCTTTGCCTGTTCCTCATTCCCCAACCGCCCTCCCCTTCCCATGAAGCTCCGCAGCAACTCTCTTCAGCACGGCCAGCCCATTGCGCCACAGTATGCCTTCTGCATCCCCACGACGCATGATGAAAACGGCCCCGTCGAGTTCGGGCGCAACATGAGCCCGCACCTGGCCTGGGAAGATTTCCCCGCCGCAACCCGCTCGTTTGCGGTGCTGTGCGTGGACGTGGACGTGCCCGCGCACGGCGAGAACGTGAACACTCAGGGCAAGACGGTGGAGTACGGCCGCGAGCGGACGGACTTCTACCACTGGGTGCTGGTAGACCTGCCCGCGGCGCGCACGGTGCTGGCCGAAGCGCAGGATTCCAACGGCGTGACGCCCCGTGGCAAACCCATCGGCCCCACGCCCCACGGCAGGCGCGGGCGCAACAGTTACACCAGCTGGTTCGAGGGCGACGCTGACATGGCGGGCACGTACGGCGGCTACGACGGGCCCTGCCCGCCCTGGAACGACGAGCGCGTCCATCGCTACCGCTTCACCGTGTACGCCCTCGACGTGGAAAACCTCGGCCTCGAAGGCGACTTTGGCGGCGGCGACGCACTGGCGAAGATGGAGGGCCACATCCTCGACCAGGCCACCATCGAGGGGACGTACCACACGTATCCCGAGGCGCGGCTGTAGCGTTTCGGCCTAGGCCGTCGTGCCCGCGGCGCGCGCTTCGGCCCGGCGGCCCAGCTCCCGCAACATCCCCGGAAAGATGAAGCGGTGCGGGATGTAGAACAGGTACCAGTAGAGGAAACCGGGCAGGCCCTTGGGCTCGAAAAACGCCGTCTGCGTAACCACGGCCTCGCCCTCGCCGGCCGCTTCGATCTCGAACTGCAACCACGCCCGGCCCGGCACCTTCATCTCGGCCCGCAGCCGCAGCAGGCGCGGCGCTTCGACGGCTTCGACGCGCCAGAAGTCGAGCGTGTCGCCTTCGCGCAGGTGTCGGTAGCTGCGCCGGCTCTTGCGCAGTCCCACGCCGCCCACCAGCAGATCGAAGTAGCCCCGGATGCGCCACAGCGCGTCGGCGTAGAGCCAGCCGGTGTCGCCGCCCAGGCGCTGTACCACGCTGAAAACGTCGTCCGGTGTGGCCCGCACCCGGATCTGCCGGCGCTCCTGCACCAGCCCTTCCGCGCTCGTCAACTCCTCCACTACGCCCGCGCCCTGCGGCCCCGACGAGAACGCACCACTCCACGCCGTTTCCACCTGGTCGTTCGCAAAGCGAGCCAGGGCCAGCCGCACGGCCGTTTCGTAGCCCAGCAGCCGCACGCTGAAAAGTCGCTGCGCCGTGGTGTCGCGCACGACGACCTCGTTGTCGAGTGCCTGGATAAGGGGCCGGGCGATTCTGGTGTTGACGGGCGTGACGAAGCCCACCCACAAAGAAGACAGGTGCGGGGTAAGCACGGGCACGTTGACGAGGGCGCGGCGCAGCCCGCGCACCCGCGCGTAGCTGCGAAACATATCGCCGTAGGTGAGCACGTCCCGCCCCCCGATTTCGAGAATGCGGCCGGCGCTTTCAGGCACTTCGAGGGCCTGCGTGAGGTACTGCAACACGTTCCGGATGGCGATGGGCTGCGTGGGCGTGCGCACCCACTTGGGCGTGATCAGAACGGGCAGCCGCTCGGTCAGGTAGCGGATCAGCTCGAACGAGAGGCTTCCCGAACCCACGATCACGCCTGCCCGAAACTCCGTGACAGGCACGCCGCCCTGCCGCAGGTACGCGCCCGTTTCGAGCCGGCTTTGAAGGTGCGCCGAGATTTTGTCCGACTTGGGCCGGAGGCCACCCAGGTAGATGATGCGCTGTACGCCCGCTTCGTGCGCGGCACGCCCGAAGTGCTCGGCCGCCTGCCGGTCGCGGCGCGCAAAGGCCTCCTCCCCTGCGCCCAGCGAGTGAATGAGGTAGTAGGCGACCTCGATGCCTTCGAGTGCCGGCCCGAGCGTGTCGTAGTCCAGCGCGTCGGCCTGCACCACCTCTACCTGCCCTTCCCATGGGTGCCCGCGCAGCCGGTCGGGGTCGCGGGCCATACAGCGCACGCGGTAGCCTTTTTCGAGCAGGCACGGTACCAGCCGCCCTCCGATGTAGCCGGTGGCGCCGGTGACGAGCACCCTGGTGGGTGGAACGGGGCGGATGGGACGGGCCTCCATGTCAGCGCGGGGCAATGAGGCGCATAAACTCCGCCCGCGTGGGTTCATTTTCCTTGAACGCTCCGCTCATGGCGCTGGTCGTGGTGAACGAGTTTTGTTTTTCGGCGCCACGCATCA
>CBDUBO010000461.1:0-2738 GCA_965365405.1 uncultured Rhodothermales bacterium
AAGAGAGGACCGAGGGTGCCCACGCGCTACGGCTGCTGGAAAAGGCGAAGCACGGTGTCGCGCGTGATGACGAGGCGGCCCAGTGAATCCTGGCGCGTGGTCGGGTACGGTCGTCCGTTGACCATAAACGTGGCGTCTGCCAGTTCGCGCTCGATGACGGCGCGGTTGACGAACGGAAAATCGCGCGACACGCCCTGCTCCAGCCAGTAGGGACGCCGCAGGTCGTCGTCCCGCTGAATCTTGATGTCGGAGACGGGGCCATTGGTCGCCGTCACGCGCAGCACGAGCGTGTCCGGCAGGTTGACCGGCACGACCGGCGCGGCTTGCCGAGGCGCAGGCTCGGTTGCGGCCACCGGCTCCGGCTCCGCGGCCGGAGGCGCAGGCGAGCGGTTGAACCACCAGAACGCCGCCGCCACGAGCAAGGCCAGCACCGCCGCGCTCCCGAGAATCGCCCCCCACGGGGTCTCGCGGGGCGGCGGGACTCGCGGGTTGCGCGTTGAGCCGCTGATGGCATCCCACGCGATGGGGCGCGGCGCACCAGCGTCGCGCTCTGCTCCGGGGGTGCGACCGGCGGGTGGCATCGCTCTAGGCGGAGACGTTGCGGCGTAGGATTCATCAACGCTCCTCTCTCCCCGTGGTGGCTCCTCCGGCTCCGGTGCAGCAGGCGGGGCCAGCAGCGCTTCGCGGGGCCTGTCCGTCGTTTCCTCTGCCGTCTCATCCGTCGTTGCGCCAGCGAAGCGCGTGCGTTCGCCATCGTCGGCAGGGGCGATCTGCGGGGCTGCGCCCGCTTCCAAAGGCGGCAAGGCATCCGGCGCCCCACTCCCCTCTTCGATCCCGGAGGGTTCTGGCTCGCGCAGCAAGGCCCCATCGTACTGACCCGCGAGAGCTTCTTCGAGCGCCACGAGCGCGCGATCCGGCTCCAGCCCGATCACGGCGGCGTAGCCCCGCACGAGCGAGCGCAGGTACACGCGGTTGAAGAGTCGGTTGCCGTGCAGGGCGGTCGTCTCGAAGGCGTCGAGCACATCGGTGGGTACGCGCGTGGCATCGTGCAGCGCGGTGAGGGGGATTTCCCGCTCCTCCCGTAGCGACCTGAGATCGTGCACGAAGCGCAGGGCAGCGTCGGACGCGGCACGCTCTGGCATAGGGGGTACGTGTAGAGGTGGTAGGGCGAGCAGGTTACGAAAACCCCGCCGATGCCTCCAAACCCGAAGGTGACGACTCCGCCGCCAGAACGCGTGCAGCCCTCTGCGGTCGGATCCACAAAAATGGGCCCTCCGCACTGCTGCAGAGAGCCCATCTCAGTTCCAGGTCGGGACGGCGGGATTTGAACCCACGACCCCTTGCACCCCATGCAAGTGCGCTACCGGGCTGCGCTACGTCCCGTAAGGGGTGGCAAAGATACGGTCTCACTCCAGACTCTCCAAGATGCCGCGCAGAAACGCACGTAGGGCCACCAATTGTTCACGCTGGGCGCCTGCTGCACCTGTGGCCGCGGCCTCCATGCGCTGCCGCGCCCCCTCGATGGTGTACTTGTCCTCCTTGAGCAGCCGCTGGATGCGCTCAACGACGGCGATGTCGTCCTGGGTGTAGACGCGGCGGCCCGACCGGTTCTTACGCGGTTGAAGCTGCGGAAACTCTGTTTCCCAGTAGCGCAGCACGTGCGCATCCAACCCGGTGCGGGCGCACACTTCCGAGATGGTGTAGTACAGCTTGGGGATCTGGTCGCTCATGGGGGCATGAAAACGCGCCCAATCTACGACCGGTGACAGCGGGCCGACAGGCATAGCGCCGCATATTGACGCTCCTCACCTCCGCTACCCGTGCTCGCTTTCTTCCGGCGTTTCAAACTCGAAGCGGCCCTGCTGGGCACGGTACTCATCTGGGGGGCCAATTTCCCCATCTTCAAGTTTGCGCTCGCCACGCTCCACCCGCACGCGGCCAACGCCATCCGCTTCGCCGTCGCCATCGCGCTGCTGGGCCTGCTCTACAAGCTGCAAACGACGAATGCGTGGCAGGCGCTACGGCTGGCCATGCGGCAGCACGGAAAGCAGCTTTTCGGGCTGAGCCTGCTGGGCTACGTGCTCTACCAGCTCTGCTTTGTCGAAGGCATCGCACGCACGTCTGCGGCCAGCGCCTCGCTGCTGATGACGACGGCTCCGCTGTGGACGGCCATCGTGAGTCGGGTCACGGGCGCCGAACGCCTCAGCCGGCTGGCGTGGCTCGGACTCCTCGTGTCGCTCGCGGGCACGCTCGTCGTGGTACTTGGAGCCACGCACGCGGCGGCCCGCGCGGACTCGCTCGCGGGCAACACCCTCATGCTCGGCGCGGCCGTGCTGTGGGGGCTCTACACGCCGCTCAGCAAGCCCCTCCTCGCCCACGTCGAACCCACTGCGGTCACGTTTATCGAGATCGTGCTGGCGTTTCCGCTCCAGCTCGTCATTGCTACGCCCTTTCTCGTCGATACGCCGTGGCAGGCGGTTTCCCCGGCCGTCCTCGGTGCGCTCGTGTATTCGGGCGGCCTCTCCATCGGCCTTACCATCGTGGCGTGGAACAGCGCCGTGCGCAAGGTGGGCCCGGCCAGCACGGCGGCGTATAGCTACCTCGTGCCCTTTTTCGCGGCCCTTTTCGGCTTTCTCATCCTGGGCGAGCCCGTCACGCTGTGGCAGCTTGTCGGTGGCGCGGTCATCATCACCGGACTCGTCGTGATGCGGCGGGCCAAGCGCAAAATCATCGTCCCC
>CBDUBO010000462.1:0-2723 GCA_965365405.1 uncultured Rhodothermales bacterium
TGCGCCGACCCGACGCACATGCACCAGTTGCTGCTCAACCTCGTCGGCAACGCGCTCAAGTTCTTGCGGCCCGGCACGCCGCCGCGCGTGACCGTCGAGGCGGGACGGCGCGATGGGCTGGTATGGATCGCCGTCGAGGACAACGGCATCGGCTTCGATCAGACGCAGGCAGGCCGCATTTTCCGGCCTTTCCAGCGGCTGCACACGCGCGCCGAGTACGAGGGCACCGGCATCGGGCTGGCGCTCGTGCGCCGCATTGCCGAGCGGCACGGCGGCACCGCCGAGGCCACGAGCACGCCCGGCGCAGGCAGCCGCTTCGTCATCACGCTTGGCGGGCCGGAGGTGTGCTGAGCGGCGGACAGGGGCTGCACCGCTATGCGCCGAGGGCGCGGGCGCGCAGGGCGTACTTGCCCAGCATATCGAACTCGACGTTGACGCGCCGCCCCACGGTCCACGCCTGCACCGTCGTCTTGTGGTACGTGTGCGGAATGATCGAGACGGTAAAGGCGTCGTCGGCCAGGCGCGCCACCGTCAGGCTGATGCCGTCCACAGCGACGGAGCCTGTGGGGATGAGATGGGCGGCAAACGCTTCCGGATAGGCGATCTCGAAAAGCCACGACGCCGATAGCACCTCGACGCGCTGCACCACGCCCACCGTGTCTACGTGCCCCTGCACCATGTGCCCGTCCAGCCGGTCGCCCAGCCGCAGGGCGCGCTCCAGGTTGACCCGGTTGCCGGCTTCCAGCGCGCCCAGTGCCGTCTTAGCCAGCGACTCCTCGACGGTGACGAACGAGAACGTCCCGGCGTCCCGGCCCACGACCGTCATGCACGCTCCATTGACGGCCACGCTCTCATCCACGCGCAGCGCGTCGGCAAAGGGCGCGGCGATGGTGAACCGGAGGCCGTCGCCGTAGGGTTCTGCGCGCCGCACCTCGCCCGTGGCCTCGATGATTCCGGTAAACATGGCGGGGGCGGGAAGGGCGATTGGGGAGGGCGGCAGGCCGTCAGCGCGTGGCACGCTGCTACGCGAACGCATGGCGGTAGCCAGTGAAGAGCACGTCGCTGCCGATGGTTTCCCACGCGCAGGCGGGCCACGACCGGGCGTCGTCCATGCGCGCAGCGGCGGGCACGCGCGCGGCGCGCAGGCCCTCGCCCAGCAGCCGGGGCGCGACGAAGCAGTAGAACCGATCTACGAGGTCGTGCTCGAAAAAGGCGGCGGCCAGGCCAGGCCCGGCTTCGACGAGAATCGACTGCACGGGCGCGCCGGCATCGCCCCGGCCCAGTGCGGCCAGCAGAGCGTGGAGGTCGAGGTGACCGTCCCGCACAGGCACGTGCAGCACGTGCCCGCCGCGCCCCGCCAGCGCCGGGGCGTAAGGCGCTTCGACGCCCTGGGCCACGACGGCCACGGTGCGGGCGGCGTGGGCGTCGGTAAAAAGCTGGAGGCCGGGGGGCAGGCCGCCCGACTTGTCGAGCACGAGGCGCAGGGGCTGCCGGCCTTCGACGTGGCGGACGGTGAGAGCGGGGTCGTCGGTGCGGGCGGTGCCTGCGCCCACGAGCACGGCGTCGAGTGTGGCACGGAGGGCGTGCACGCGGCGGCGCGCTTCGGGCCCCGTCACCCACCGGCTCTCGCCCGCGCGCGTGGCCGCAAAGCCATCGAGCGTCTGTGCCACCTTCACGCACACGAGTGGCCGCCCCGTCTCGACGTGGTGCACGAACGCCTCATTGAGCCGCTGGCACGCGGCTTCTTCCACACCCATCACCACCTCTACGCTCGCCGCGCGCAGCTTTTCGATGCCCCGCCCGGCCACGTCGGGAAACGGGTCGCGCATTCCCACCACGACGCGCCGCACGCCCTTCTCTACGATGAGGTCGGCGCAGGGCGGCGTCTTGCCCCAGTGCGCGCATGGCTCCAGGTTGACGTAGAGGGTGGCCGTGCGCAGCGCTGCGGCCCCGTAGCGCGCCTCGGCCTCGGCCAGCGCCACGACCTCGGCATGGGGACCGCCGTACCGCGCGTGCCAGCCCTCGCCCAGCACCTGTCCGTCGCCGTCCGTGACGACGCAGCCCACTAGGGGGTTGGGGCTGACCGTTCCGGCGCCACGGCGGGCCAGTTCAAGGCAGCGGTGCATGTGCATGGAAAAGGGCGATAGGAGAATGGAGCGGAAGGCAAAAGCCCAATGGCCCCTCCCGGATCCGGTCTCTGCGCGCCGTCAGCGCCCGCGTGGCGAGGTGTGGAGGGCTTCGTAAGCCGCGTCGCCCCCTTTCAGAATCTCGCGCATGTCGCGGGGCGTGAACACGCGCACGCCGCCCGGATGGGCCTGGGCAGCCGCGATCATGGCCTCGGCCACATGGGCGGCGTGGATAGGGCGCAGGTCGGCCAGCGGCCCCACCATGAGCGGAGCAATGGGCTTCAGCAGTCGCTGGAAGAGACGCTCGGCAGGGCGAGACTCGTCGCGCGCGCCCAGCAGCAAGGACGGGCGGAACAGGTACACGCCGTCGAACGGCTCCACGGCCACGGCGCGCTCGGCGTCGCCCTTGACGCGGTTGTAGAACACCCAGGCGTCCGGGTTGGCCCCCATCGCGCTGACGAGCAGGAACTGCCGTGCCCCTTCGAGCCGCGTCACCCGTGCCAGCTTGCGCGGGTATAGCAGATCCACCTCCTCGAAGGCTGCTTTCGAGCCGGCCTTTTTGATCGTCGTGCCGAGGGCGCAGAACACGTCGTCGGC
>CBDUBO010000463.1:0-2716 GCA_965365405.1 uncultured Rhodothermales bacterium
ATGCTGGGCAAGTTCACGGCCTACATGCTCGGCATCGCGTCGCAGAGCGGCAACATGTCCGAGATCTACGACAGCACGGCGCGCTTTCTCGAACGCAAGGACGAGTTCCGCAAAAGCGTCAAGAGTGCCATGATCACGCCGGCCGTGACGATGGTGGTGCTCATCGCCGTCATGATCTGGTACGTGTGGTACATCTTCCCGCAGACGGCGGGCCTCCTGGGCGACCTGGGCATGGACCTGCCGCCGATGACGGCCAAAACGCTCGTCTTTGCCGCGTGGATGGACGCGCACTGGCACTGGGTGCTCATGTTCAACGCTACCGCCATCGGTGCTTTCGTGGCGTGGGCACGCTCGGCCAGGGGCAAGCTGCAACTGCACCGCTTCATGATCAAGATGCCCGTCATCGGGTCGCTGCTGCACAAGCTCAACGTCGAGGTGTTCTGCCGCGTCTTTGCCGTGCTCTATTCGGGCGCGGGCGACAACATCAACGTCATCAAGATTGCCGCGGAGGCCAGCGGTAACTCCTACATGGAGCACCGCATCAAGACCATCACCGTGCCCATGATGGTGGCGCAGGGCGTGGACCTGGTGCGGGCCATGGAGGCCTCTGGCGTCTTTACCTCGATGGCGCTGGCGCGCTTCCGCAGCGGTGCCGAGACGGGCAACGTGCGCAAGAGCGCCGAGCAGATGGCCGACTACTACGAGAAGGAGACGACGCTCAAGCTCAAAACGTCGGTCGAGACCATCCAGACCGTCGTGGCCATCATCATCACGCTCGCGATCATCTTCCTGACGCTCCTCTCGTCCGAGATCGCCCTTATCCAGCCCTCGGCCTCCGACCTGATGAGCAAAGGCATGTAATCAAGTGTCGAATGACGCGTGACGAGTGGTAATTCCCATTCGCTCGGCACCTGGCCTTCGCCACTCGCCACCCCGCAACCCCTGCCCCTACCGACATGAACAAGTTTTTCAGCACTGCTTTTCGACGAGGCGCCAAAGGGGGCGCCGAAGCCGACGCGCCCGCGCAGACACCGGGCCGCGCCGGGACGGAGCAGTTTGCCAACGACCCCGTCACCGTGGCCCTGCTCAACGCCGGCATCGTGCGGCTGGAGCAGGCCGAGAAAGCGCAGCGCTACGCTTCGAGCACCCGTCCGCTGTGGCGCGTGCTCGTCGCGCTCGACGGCGTGGATCGGGGCAAGGCGCTGGAGCTGGCGGCGCGCGTGCAGGGATTCGAGCCCGCCGAGATCGGGGTGCATCCCAAGCCGGACTTCGTGCAGGCTGTGCTGGCGCTCGTGCCGCCCGTCGCCATCTGCCAGATGTGGGAGCTCAACCTCTTGCCCTACAAGTTCGGCTACGACCCCGAAGCACAGCTTCAGAAGCTCATCCTCGCCACGCACGACCCCTCTGCCGAAGAAGTGCAGACGTTCGTGGAGGCGCTGGGCAGTGAGGTGAGTCTCGTCTACGGCGAGGAGCAGCAGGTACGCTCGCGCCTGGAACGCGCGCTTTCGGCCCTGGAAGCCGAGCAGGGCGGGCAGGGCGACGGCGCAGGAGCAGCAGACTTCGTGTCGGACTTCGACGCCCACGTGCCCTTTTTCGAGGATGTCGTCAACGACATGGGGCCGCAGGGCGACGGGGCCGCCCTGGATGGTGTGGACGTGCCCGTGGTGGAGACGCCAGGCGAGGAGGTCCGCGTCCCGCCGCCCGCCGAGCCCGCCGCGCCGGAGGAATCGTCGTTTGGGGCCGCCTCGTCGGCGCCGCTGCCGTCGCAGTCGAAAGACCGCGTGGTGGCCCTCCTGCTGCACAAAGGCATCGTCACCGGCGCGCACGTGGATGCTGCCAAGCGCGTGCAGGAAAAAGACCGCGCCAAGGACGCCCTCTGGCGCGTGCTGGCCGACGCGCCCGGCGTCAACCGCGAGGCCATCTTTGCCGAGGCCGCCCGCGTCTACGCCTTCCCCACGGCCACGCTCAAAGACGGCCAGCCCTCGACCGAGTTTTTGCGCTCCGTCATGGCCACGTTTGCCGAGGACAAGCGCGACAAGATCATCGAGATGCGCATCGTGCCGCTCGAATGCGAGGTGGACGCGCAGACGGGGGCCGTGCGGCTCGTCTTCATCACGCACGACCCGGCGCGGCCCGAAGTGCACCGGCTGCTGCACAGCCTGCGCCTGGAGCGCTACGAACTCCAGTACGCGCCCGAAAGCCTGGTGCGCCAGGCCCTGCAAGACGCCTACCCGCGCAAAAACGAGTTTCTCGACCGCCTGAACGAGAACGGCGGCCAGGCAATGGACCTGGGCATGAGCTTCGAGGAAAAGCAGAACGGCCTCATCGACGAGGACGCCCTCGAAGCCGAAATCGGGCGCAGCGCGCTCATCAACCTGTTCGAGGCCACGCTGATCGAGGCCGTGCGGCAGGGCGCCTCGGACATCCACATCTACCCCAACGCCAAGCGCAAAATCGAAATCCACTTCCGCGTGGACGGGCGGCTCACGCGCTGGTACACCGAGGAGAAAGTCCACCCCGAGGCGCTGCTGGCCGTCATCAAGGACAACTCCACCAACGTGGACCGCTTCGAGCGCGACGGCGCGCAGGACGGCTTTATCCAGCGCAAGGTGGACGACGCCCTCATCCGCTTCCGCGTAAGCGTGCTGCCCATCGCCACGGCCAACCCGGACGTGCGCGCCGAGAGCATCGTCATCCGAATCCTCGACGACCGCAA
>CBDUBO010000464.1:0-2711 GCA_965365405.1 uncultured Rhodothermales bacterium
CGACGGGCGGCAACGAGTCGTCTTCGATTGCCGACATCCCCATCGAAAACATCGAGCGCATCGAGTTCATCCCCGGCGGCGCGGCCACGACGCTCTACGGCTCCGACGCCGCCAACGGCGTGTTGCAGATCTTCACCAAGCCCGGCGTGCCGGGGCGCTCGCTTTTCACCTTCGAGACGACGCAGGGCGTGAGCGTGGCCAACCGGCAGTTTTTGCGCTTCGACGCCACCGGCGACCTGCTCTACCGCGCGGGACACGAGCAGACCTACCGGCTCTCCGCCACGGGCGGCAACGCGCGCTACACCTACAGCTTCTCGGGCTCGATGTCCGACGATGCCGGCTACCGCTACGAACTCGGCCAGACGCGCTACAACCTGCGCACCACGCTGGGCGCCGCCGTCAGCGACGCACTGCGCTACACGGGCACGCTGGGCTTTTCGAGCAACCGCTTCGACCGCGTACTCAACGCCAACCTGGGCGGCCTCTATTTCGACACGGACTACGGCTACCAGCAATCCACCGGCCTCTACAGCCTCGAACGCAATTCGCCGGCCTACAACGCCATCCTCGACTCGCTCAGGCAGCAGGACGCGCTCTACAACTTCACCGAGGACGTGAAGCGGTTTCAGACCTCGCACGGCCTCGAACTCACGCCCACCAGGGGCCTCAGCGTAAGGGGCATCGTCGGGCTGGACTACCGCGTCAACAACCAGGACGAACTGTACTGGACGGAATGGCTGCGCCAGACGGGCACCAACGTCGCGCCGAACCAGGGCAACCTGGGCGACCTGACGCGCTCCGACCGCAAGTTTCTGGGTGTGACGCTGGAGGGCTCGGCGCAATACACCCGCGCCCTGGGCGACTTCTCGACCGTCACCACGGTGGGCGGCCAGGTTTTCCGCGACGAGGACCGGCAGAGCCGCTGGGTGGCCAACGACGTGGCCGACGGCTCGCGCGACGGCGACACGGGCACCAACCCGACAATCGACGACGACACGCGGCAGGTGGCCAACTACGGCGCGTTCGTGGCCGAGAACATCGGCTACAAAAACCGCTACTTCCTCGAACTGGGCCTGCGCGGCGACGGCAACTCGGCCTTTGGCGAAAGGGTGGGCGTGCAGTGGTATCCCAAGGTGGGCGTCTCGTACATCGTCTCCGACGAGGCGTTTTTCAGGGCCATCCCCTCGCTTGTCCTCGCGCAGATGAAGGTGCGCGCCAACTACGGCGTGGCGGGCAACTTCCCGCAGCCCTTCGTCAACGAGCGCACGCTCACGCCCGCGCCCTTCGTGGACGGTACGTCACTGCGCTTCGGGCAGCCTGGCGACCCCGACCTGCGGCCCGAAAAGACGTACACGTGGGAGGTCGGCACCGACCTGGCGCTGCTCGACGGGCGCGTCAACATGGCCTTCACCTACTACAACGCCCACACCAAGGATGCCCTCTTCGCCGCGCCTTTCAACCCGTCGAGCGGGCAGGACAACCAGCTTCGCAACCTGGGCGAGATTTCGAACAAAGGCTACGAGCTGTCCTCGACGTTCCTGCTCACCAGCCGCCGCAACTTCGACCTGCGGCTGACGGGCGCGCTCAACCACGTCAAGAACAAGGTGCTCTCGACGGGCGGCGCGCCCGAGTTCAACCTGTACGGCTTCACGTTCCTGGGGCGCTACGTCAAGGAAGGGCTGCCGGTGGGTTACCTGCGCGGCACGCGCGTCCACCTCGACCGCGTAGATGCAGACGGCGACCTCATCCAGGGGGCGTTCGAGAACGGCGGCGCGTTCGAGTCCAACGCCTACCTGGGCAACGCCACGCCCAGCCACTGGGGCGCGCTCACGCTCACGGCGACCGTCTGGAACCGCATCGACTTCCTCGTCACCGGCGACTTCCAGTGGGGCGGCGACATGATCAACCTGGGTGAGCGCTACCGCATGTTCAACGACCTGGGCGAGTACGCCGCTACGGGCGAGGACCCCAACATCGCCAACTGGGCCGACCGCGCGTGGAAGCAGTACTTCCTCGACCGCCAGATTTCTTCGGGTCAGATGGGGGACGTGCTCGTGACCTCTTCGGACTTTTTCAAGGTGCGGCTGATCTCGCTCAGCTACAACGTACCGGAGCGCTACCTCATCCGTGG
This sequence comes from uncultured Rhodothermales bacterium, assembly GCA_965365405.1. Classification (GTDB taxonomy): domain Bacteria; phylum Bacteroidota; class Rhodothermia; order Rhodothermales; family BA12; genus CBDUCD01. Next base: position 2,132 of record CBDUBO010000464.1, read on the forward strand.
AATGCGGGGCCTGGAGATCGGCGCGGCCATCCAGAATCCGTTCGTGTTCACCTCCGCCCCCATCGATCCCGAACTGTCGGGCCTCAACACGGGCGCGCAGGGTGCCCTCAACGTGGGCGGCTATGCCTACGGCGCGGACTCGCTGCCGCGCAGCTACACCTTCACGCTCAAGACGCGCCTTTGAAGTGGTAACGCGGGGCGTGGCACGTGCCGCGCCCCGCTCCTCCGCCTCCACCTCTGCACCATACGGGCCTGCCGCGGCACGCCCCTACCCGATACCTGCCACCATGAAACGATCTCTTCCCCTTTCTCTGGCCGCCCTCGCCGTTGCGGGCACGTTCACCGGCTGCGACCTGGTAGATCCCACAAGCGTCACCAACCCCAACATTACCGAGGAAACGGCCCTCAATCTGCCCGCGCTCGGCGGGCCGTGGCTTAATGGCCTGAGCCGCCAGACGGTGCTCGCCTACAACGATGTGCTGCCGGCGGCCGAACTGGCTTCCGACAACTACTTCAACAGCAACAACTTCTACCTCTCCGACGACCGGCTCGACTTTCTCAACGACCAGCACCCGACGGT
>CBDUBO010000465.1:0-2708 GCA_965365405.1 uncultured Rhodothermales bacterium
CCTGCTGCGGCGGCTGGGAACCCGCAAGCCGCAGCCCCGGCACCTTCCCGCGCCCGAGGCAGCGGACGACGTGGACATGGACGAGGCGCTGCGCCAGATCCGCGAGGCGCTGGGGATGCCGCAACCGCAAACCGGCAGACCGCAAGCCGGCGAGTCGCAGCCTGCCACGCCGCGCACTTCTGAACCCCACCCGGTGGAGCCCCGCGCGCAACTCCCGCCGGCACCCGTTCCGCCGCCCCGGCCGCTACCGCCCCTCCGGCCCGTGCCGCGCGCGGTACCGCCGGCGCGCACCACGCTTCCCCAACGCGTTGACACCGAGTTCCACGCGGCTACCCGCATGGAGCGGCGGCGCGCGCCGGTGCCCGAAGTGCCGCTCAGCGCCCGCCCCATCACCCCTGAAGCGCGCCCGGACGAAGCACTGCTCTCCGTCGTAGACGCGCTCCGGTCGCCTGCCGAAGCACAGCGGGCGTTTCTGCTGGGCGAGATTCTCGGCCCACCCCGCTCGCAGCGGCGCTGAGCTTTACGGCTGCGGTGCACCAGGGGGCCGGTCTATCTTTTTGAACACGCCCGCCCCTACTGCCCCGCCCAGCAGCCCCATCACAGCGTAGAGACCCACCCACACGAGCACCATCGCCAGCACCACGAGGGGCGTGTCGAGGGCTTTCGCGGCCAGGTCTATCACCTGCGGGTCCATCTCGCCCCGAACCTGGTCACCAAAGGCGCGCACCTGCGAGGCCACGTTGGGACGCCCGGCCACCAGCCACGACGCGAACACGAGTAGCGTAGAGGCCACGAACGCCACCATTCCCGCCTCCGCGCCCAGCCGCACCCCCTCGCCGCCCGCCACCGGCGCACCCGTCACGGCCACCCGGTGCCACACGGCCAGCAGCCCTGTGCCAAAGAGCGCGGCGCAGCACAGCGCCGGGCCCACGCCGGGAATCCACGCGAACATCAGGCTGAAACCAAAGCCCGCCAGTCCGCCGACAAGGATGGAGCGCGTGGGAGAGGGCATCGGCACGAGGAGGGCAAAAACCGGGAGCGGGCGAGGTGCGCATCGTCACCCCGCCCGCCCGAGCGTCAGATGGCAGTGGCAGAGGGCGGCGCGTTCTTGCGCGTGATGGCCGAGCCGATGAGGCCGCCGATGGCGCCGAAGATGGACGAGCCGATCAGCCCATAAAGGAAGTTGAGGCCGAAGAACGTGGCCAGCGTCACCGGGGCGTTCATCTGGCGCTCCATCTCGTCCAACTGCTCGGGCGGCATGTTGGCCCCGAAGGAATCAATCATGATCTGCGTAATCATCTGATCAGCCCGAATGCCGGCGAGCGCGAGCACGTAGTTGAGAATGGCGGAGATGACGACGGCCACGATGGCCACCAGAATGCCGATGATGGCGCCCTCTTTGGTGGACACGGCGACGCCGTACGTTTTGCCGTAGTGCCACACGCCCACCACTGCCCCGATAATCACGCCCGCACAGCAGAGCATGTTGATGAAGCCGAGGTAGGACGTGGACAGGATGCCAGCGACAATGCCGCCGATGAGGATGGACTGGGTCTTGTTTTGCATGGAGATGAGGGTTGGGTGAGGAGGTTAAAGAATTGATTTGGCAGAAGGCTACGGGTGCGGCAGCACGGGCACGGCTGCCTCCGGTTGGGTAGCCGGGGGTGCGGCAGGAAAAAGCCCGGCCAAGCCCCGCACGAGCAGGTAGGACACAAAGAGCCCGAACACGGCCCCCGTGCCCGCCCGGCTCACGGGCGTGTTGGCGAACAGACCGGCCACATCGCCCGTCCAGTCCACGCCCATCGGCGCGAGCGAGGCGAGCAGCAGCCAGCGTGTGTACCGCCAGATCCAGTCGTCATAGCGGTAGAGCAACGGGAACAGCAGCGCGCCCGCAAACAGGCCCGCATAGATGCCCGTGCAGCGGTGGCACACGGCGAGCGGTGCGCCGCCCAGGTGGAAAGACCGGTCGGGAAGCTGGTGGCAGACGGCATGAAACGCCTGCATCAGCCCGGCCTGCCAGGCCCCGCCCAGCAGCGGCGTCGCGTACACCAGCACGAGCACCAGACCCGTCAGACCAGCCCCCAGGAGCACCCCCCCTCGAATGGAAGCGCGCGTGAGCGGAGAGGCGGCGGGAGCAACAGACACAGGCAAAGGGGCTTTCGATAAAGATAATGCGAAGGCCCGTCTGCACGTGCCCTCTCCCCGTGGCAGCGTGGAACAGCCAGTGCCCGGAGCTGGTAGTTTGGCACTCATTGCGGGAGAGTGCTAAAGCACCCCGCCTCTGTCCTACCAACCAATCCCCTGTTTGACCGCAATGGCAAGCATCACCCCTCTGGCCGACCGCGTGGTCGTGAAAGCCGAGGCCGCCGAAGAGAAAACGACGAGCGGCCTCTACATCCCCGACACCGCCAAGGAGAAGCCGCAGCGCGGCACCGTCATCGCCGTAGGCCCCGGCCGCGTCGAGAACGGAACGAAGATCGACATGACGGTCAAGGAAGGTGACAAGGTGCTCTACGGCAAGTACGCCGGCACCGAAATCACCCTCGACGGCGACGACGTCATGATCATGCGCGAAAGCGACATCCTCGGCATCATCGCCTGACGCGGGCGGCGGGCCCTGCGCCCCCTTCCCCCTTACCGCACAAGCTGACAACCAATTCCAACAATGGCTAAACAGATTATTTTCAACACCGACGCCCGCGCCGGAC
>CBDUBO010000466.1:0-2704 GCA_965365405.1 uncultured Rhodothermales bacterium
CGAACTCAGCCGCACGCAGCGCGGCAACAACAACGCCTACTGCCAGGACAACGAGCTGAGCTGGCTCGACTGGGAACTGGACGAGCGCGACGAGGCCTTCCTCAAGTTCGTCCAGGAACTCGTCGCCTTCCGCCGGCGCCATCCCAACTTCCGCCGCCACCACTTTCTGCGCGGCGTGCCCAACAGCGAGGGTGTCACGGATGCGACGTGGTGGCACCCGGACGGCACGCCGATGGAGCCGCAGGACTGGGTGGATCACGACCTGCCTGCCTTCGGGCTGCTGCTGCGCGGCGACGCGCTCCCGCGAACCGACGAGCGCGGCCGGCCCATGCGCGACGCCTCGTTCATGGTGCTCTTCAACCGCGCACCCCGCGCGAGCGAGTTCATCGTGCCGCCGTCCGACGAGATGCACCCGCCCATCTGGTACGTGCCGCGCCCGTTCAGCCGCATCCTGCGCACCAACAAGGTGCACGCAAACCAGACGCTCGGCGTGCCGGCGCTCTCGCTCGTCGTGCTCAGCACCGAGCGCGAGAAGCGGTAGGCGCGTCGTATCCTTGGGCTTCCAACCCCTCCGCCCATGTCGAAAAAAGACAAGTCCGCCGCCAAGGAAGCCCGCGACGCCGAAAAGCGCAGCCGCAAAAAGGAGCGAGAGGACGAGAAGAAAAAGTCGGGCAAAAAGTCTGGCGGAGAAGCCATCACGGCGCGCGTCGAGGCGCTGGAAAAGCAGGTCGAAGCACTCGCACGTGCTTTCGATCAGGCCCTGCGTGGCGGCAGCACCTGATACGCCGGCCTTCGATGATCGAGCGCGACTACCTGCTTCGTCAGATCCACCAGCTCATTGCCGTGCTCACGCAGGTGCTGCTGCACAAGCGGGAAGAAATGCCTGACGCCGCGCAGGCGGTGCTGGCCGAGGGGCTGGAAAACGCGTTGGGCAGGCCCCTGGCGGCGCTGCGCACCCTCTCCCGCGCCGAGATGCGGGCCCTGTGCACCGAAGGCGACGTGTTCAACAGCGCCAAAGCCGTCGTCCTGGCCGATTTGCTGCGCGAGGACAGGGCTGCCGAGGGCCGGGCGCGGGCGCTGTGGCTCTACGAAGAAGCCCTCCATTCAGGCGCCGCCGTCCCCCTCGACGTGCACGCGCGCATGGACGCGCTCCGAGACGATCAGGGCACGCGTCGCTGGTAGCGCCCACCAAACGGCGGCGCAGCAGGCACCAGCGTGAGCGCGTCGGCGGTGAGCGCGGCGATGGCCACGCGCGATTCGAGGATTTCGCCCGCCACGCCGCGGTGGTAGTAGAGAGTGAGCGAGTCGCCAAAGCGATCCCAGTTGCGCCCGATAAGCGGGTCCGTACCTCCGAGCAGCAGCGTGCCGTCGTCGTTGAAGCCGAGCAGGATGGAGTCACCGGTCACCCAGAGGCCCTCGATTCGCGCGTCGGCAGGGGCCTCGTCCGGGTCGGGCGGTGGGGGCGGCACGGGAGGTACGTCCGGCTCGCCGCACGCGACCACGAGGCAGAGTGCGAGTAGCAGGGCAGGCGGAAAATGACGGGGCATCGGTCGGGGGTAAGGTTGAAAAATAGCTTCAGGATCGATATGCTCTCTGTACCTGGCACGCAGCGGCGCGCTCGGTTTTCTCTCCCACCAGATCCCTGCGCAAGATGCGATCTTTTATGCGCCCCGGCGCGCTTGTCGTGCTCGCGGCCCTGCTCTTCGGCGCGTGCGCGCATCGAACGGCGCTCGACGCGCAAGCCGAGGGGTTTACCGGCGTCACGTTTACGCCGCTCTACACCGACCCGGAGACGCAGGCCACGTTCAACGAATTCATGGCCAGAATCGAAGTCGCGCCCGACAGCGAGAAGATGGCGGTGCTCAGCGAAATCACACGCTTCCAGGACACGCGCCGTCTCCCCGCCGAGGTGCACGAGGAAATCATGCTGCTCCTGCGGCGCAAAGGCTGGAAAGCCGCCGACGCCAGAGCGAGGAAGGTGCTTGCCGAAGTAGAGGACACGCCGGTCTATTCGCACGCCATTCAGATTATCGGGAGCACGCTCCTCAAGCGGCACCTGCTGCGGCAGCCGGCCACGCCCGAGGTGGAAACCGCGATTGCCTACTACACCGAGCGCCTGATAGCCGCGCGCCACCCCGACGGGGCCCTGCTGGCGGACGCACTCGAAAAGCTCGACGGGGTATGGCCCCTTGAGAAGCGGCGGCAGTCTGCTCGGCAGGCGCGGCTACACGCCCAGGCTTACCTCGCCCGCATAGCCGCCGCCCGCTGCCAGGACGACGCCTGCCTGCGCCGGGTGGCGGACGCGCCTGAGCTGGAAGAGGCGCAGTCGGCGGAGATGGAGGTGCTGCACCGAGGCGTGCAGCGCCTGCGCCGCATGGAAGGCTGAACGCTTTCTGGGGCCGCTATGAGCCGGGGAGCGCGGATGGGGAAAACCCTGGCAGAGGACAGGGGAAAACGCGCGCTGTCCTTCGGGAGGCGTTGCGTGTATGCTGCGCCATCACTCACTGAGAATTGCTGCTGTGCTTCACAACGTGCTCATCACCGGGGCGTCGGGCAACGTGGGGCAAGAAGTGATCGCGGCCCTGCAACAGCGCGGGGCCAACTTGCGCATCGGCAGCCGGTTGTGCAACGAGTGCGTGCCGGGCGCGGAGCGCGTGCGCCTGGACTTCCATGACAGGGCCACGTATGCCCCCGCCGTGGCGGG
>CBDUBO010000467.1:0-2700 GCA_965365405.1 uncultured Rhodothermales bacterium
TTCCGCGACGAGGTGCTGCACTTTTCCGACATGGGCGGCCAGCTCATCGACGTGCGCTCCCCCGCCGAGTACAGGGGCGAATTGACGCACATGGCCGACTATCCGCAGGAGGGCGCGATGCGCGGCGGCCACATTCCCGGTGCGCGCAGCGTGCCGTGGGCACAGGCCGTAGCCGAGGACGGCACGTTTAAGCCGCGCGAAGCGCTCGAAGCGCTCTACGAAGGGCAGACGGGCCTCCTGCCCGACCGCGAAACCATCGCCTACTGCCGCATCGGCGAGCGCAGCAGCCACACGTGGTTCGTGCTCAAGTACCTGCTGGGCTACCCGCAGGTCAAGAACTACGACGGCTCGTGGACAGAGTGGGGCAACCTCGTCGGCGTGCCCATCGTGAAGGGCGAAGCGCCGGGCGGCAAGGTGTAGGTGAATTTCGGATTTCGGATCTGACGTGCCTTTTTCCGATCCGAAACCCGAAATCCCAAATCCCAAAGCATTCATGTCCCGTTTCAGCGAGATCGCCGACGACTTTCAAATGCTCGATGGGCAGGAGCGGCTGGGGCTGCTGCTCGAATACGCGGACGCGCTGCCCCCCCTGCCCGAACGCTTCCACGCCCTGCGCGACGCGGGCATGGGCCGTGTGCACGAGTGCCAGTCACCCGTCTTCCTGCATGTGCTGCGCCAGGGCGAAAAGCTCCACGTCGTGGCAGACGTACCCGAAGAAGCGCCCACGGCGCGTGGTTTCACCGCCGTGCTCGTGTCTGCCTTCGACGGCGCGACGCCAGAGGAAGTGGCGGAGGCCCCTGCCGACGCCCTCCACGCCCTCGGCCTCGACGCCCTGCTGGGGATGCAGCGCACGCGCGGGCTGCGGGCCATCTACGCCCGGCTGCGCAGCCAGGCCGCCGGCCACTGATGGAAACCGCTGCCGCGCACACCCTGACCGTCGCGCGCACGGCGCGCTACTACGTGCTGGGCCAGCCGGACGCCCCGGAGGTGTGGTTCGTGCTGCACGGCTACGGCCAGCAGGCCCGCTATTTCGTCCGGCCCTTCCGTGTTCACGCCGGCGCGGCACGCTGCATCGTCGCACCCGAGGCCCTCTCGCGCTTCTACCTCGACAAAGGCTACGAGCGCATTGGCGCGTCGTGGATGACGCGCGAGGCCCGCGATGCCGAGATCGCCGATACCGTGGCCTACCTCGACGCGGTGGCTGCGCCGTTTGCCGCCACCGGGCAGCGCTGCTGCGTGCTGGGTTTTTCGCAGGGGGCCGCAGCGGCGTGCCGCTGGGCAGCGTACGGCAGCACCCGCTTCCACCGCGTGGCGCTGTGGGGCGGCGAGGTGCCGCACGACTTGGACCTCGTGCACTATGGCGCACACCTGGCCGGGCTGACGCTGGCCTGGGGCGACGCCGATGCCTTCGCCACGGCCGCGCGCATGGCGTCCACCAAGGCGCGGCTGCAAGAGGCCGCCGTGCCGTACCACACGCTGCGCTTTGCAGGCGAACACCGCCTCTACGCCGAGCCACTCGCGCGCCTGCTGAACGATGCGTGACGAAAAAGGCCAATCGTGAACAGCCGGGGCCCATCATGGAAGCCCACCGACCGCTGACTATTGACGAATTGCCCACTGCCCATTTCTCCCCTTTCACCCGTGCCGCCTGATACCGCCTCGCTCAACAGCCTGTGGGCCACGCTTCTCGTCGAGGAGTTGGTGCGGCAGGGGGTCACGTTTTTCAGCATCGCGCCGGGTTCGCGCTCGACGCCGCTCGCACTCGCCGTGGCACGGCAGGGGCGTGCCGATTACAGCGTCCACTTCGACGAGCGCGGCAGCCTGTTTCTGGCGCTGGGGCATGCCCGCGCCACAGGCCGTCCGGCAGCGTGGATCACGACGAGCGGCACGGCCGTGGCCAACGGCTTCCCGGCAGTCGTAGAGGCCGACGTGGACGGCGTGCCGCTCGTGCTCCTGACGGCAGACCGCCCGCCCGAACTCCGGCAGACGGGCGCGAACCAGACCATCGACCAGGTCAAAATCTTCGGCAGCCGCGCCCGCTGGTTCTTCGACCTCCCCGCCCCCACCGCCGATGTGGACCCGGCGTTCATGCTGACGACGGCGGCAGAGGCCGCTTTCCGCGCAATCCACCCGCACCCCGGCCCCGTTCACCTCAACGTGCCCTTCCGCGAGCCGCTGTCGGGGCCGGATCAAACGTCGCCTGAGATGCCGGAGGCGTTGCGCCGCTGGCAGGCGGATGGCGCACCTTACACGCGCTATGCGTCGCCACAGGTAGTGCCCGACGTTTCGGCGCTGGCGCAGAAGCTGCAGAGCGCCGGGCGGGGTGTCGTGATTGCGGGGCGGCTGCGCTCGCGCGGGGAAGCAGAGGCAGCCGTGCGGCTGGCGCAGCGCCTGGGCTGGCCCCTCCTGCCGGATGTCCTCTCGCAGGTGCGCCTGGACGCCCCGGAAGCTGCCCTCACCCTTTACGACCTGATGCTGGCCTCCGAAGCGTTTGCGGCAGCCCACTGGCCCGATGCCGTCGTGCTCGTGGGTGACCTGCCGGTGTCGAAGCGGTTGCTGACGTTTCTGCACGACAGTGCGCCCGCCCTGTTCGCCGTACTGCGCACCGCCCCGACCCGCCTCGACCCGTTCCACAGCGCTACCGACGTGCTGACGGGCAACGTGCAGGCCACCGTGCAGGCGCTCGTTTCTCAGATACCC